>NZ_JBFPFS010000005.1:0-289582 GCF_047978125.1 Burkholderia sp. LFS061
CCAGCTTCACCGTCGTGAACAACGGTTCTTGCATCTCGTCCATTCCACGCATCGGCTCATCTGCTCAAGATCATGAACACGATATCTCTAACGCACCGCCCTTCGAGCCCGCTTACACCGTTCCCAATTTCAACAGCCTGCTAGGCCTTGCTCGTTGTCCTTGCAAGCCTTGTGGCAACTCATGTCGAGTAAGCCTCAGAGAGATACGGAGGTAACTCGGTATTCCGATGTCGGAACAACCAATAAGTCAGAAGATGGCTCCGCTAACGGATTCCAATGGCAATTGGATCCTTGGTCAGGACAAAAGCCAGCCATGACACGGGAGCTGACTTATCAGATTGGTGGTAAAAATGTGATCGCAAGGAAGCCGAACTGTTGATCTTGTGGGCGATCGTCGAACGCGGCCTGGCTTTGTCATCGCTCACGACTGATGACGCGATCGCGTACCGGGCATTCATCCGAGGTCCAGCGCCGCGTGAACGGTGGGGCGGCCCGCCGCGACCGCGCGATTCAGTGGAGTGGTGACCGTTCTCGGGGGGCTGTCGGCTCGCTCGGCAGCCTATGCGCTGACCGTACTCTCAGCGCTGTTTCGCTGGCTGATCGAGCAACGCTACGTGCTGGCTAATCCGTTCGCCGGAGTCAAGGTTCGCGGACATGCATTGCGCCTGGCGCTCGACACGACGCGCGGCTTCACGGAAGGCGAATGGTTGCTGCTGCGCTCAATCGCGGACGGCCTGGAGTGGTCATACGGCTGGTCGGAACCGGCCGCACAACGGCTACGCTTCCTGCTCGACTTCGGGTACGCGACGGGCCTGCGTGCCAACGAACTCGTCGGGGCAACACTTGGCGACGTGCGCGTCGACGAGCGCGGTGACCAATGGCTCCATGTGACCGGCAAAGGAGGCAAACGCGCCCGAGTGGCATTGCCACCGCTCGCACGCGACGCACTCGATCAGTGTCTCGTACAGCGCCGATTACCAATTATGCCTGAGCAGTGGCAGCCCAGAACTTCATTGGTGGCGAGTCTCGGCGAAGACGGTGGCGCCGGCATTGCCGGCGCGCGACTATGGCACGTCATGCGCCGGTTCTTTCTGCAGGCTGCCGATATCATCAGGTCGGCTCACCCCGCGCTCGCCGAAAAGCTGCAGCGGGCAAGTCCCCACTGGATGCGTCATAGCCATGCCAGCCACGCCCTCGCTCGTGGCGCTGGATTGACGACGGTTCGCGACAACTTGCGCCACGCCTCGATCGCGACAACTTCAATGTACCTGCACGGCGACGATATCCTGCGCGCACGAGAGATCAATCAGGCGTTCGGACGACGGTAGCACCGACCCCGACCGGCCTTAGCGTGCAATATTTTCCGTTTTCTGAAGTCACCCCTAATGGTGCCGGCAGCAACGTGGCAAGACGCGGATTCGAACGGTGTCAAGACGGCAGGCGCCGTCGCGCAGTCGATCGAGCGTCGTCGCGTCGCGACAAGATTGCCCGGTTTAAAAACGCATCGGGCCGCAGACCCGCTACCATTAGCCGTTCCTTACATATCTGAAAGGATATCGTTGGTTATCGGTAACTACGATAATTTCTATTGTAGATACGTCTCTACTCGCAAAACCGGCCTTCGACTACTGTAGCTGTCACGTTACTACCGAGGCCATACATGTCCAAACTCAATCTCAAACTACTGGGTCCATGCCTGCTCGCCATTGCGATCGACGCGATGGGGTTCGGGCTCGTGTACCCGATCATGGCGGCGATCTTCTCCGATCCCCAATCCGGCATCATCGGCGCCGATACGAGTCCGCAACTCCGCAATTTCTACCTGGGGCTCGGGTACGGCGTCTATCCGTTCTGCATGTTCTTCGGTTCCTCGCTGATGGGTGAGCTGTCCGACGGCTACGGCCGGCGGAAGATCATGCTGCTGTGCGTGTTCGGGCTGGCTCTCAGCTACTTGCTGATGGCGCTCGGCGCGCTGCTGCCGAGTATCGCGCTGTTGCTGATCGGACGCGGCCTGAGCGGCCTGATGGCCGGTTGCCAAGGGATCGCGCAGGCCGCGATCACGGACATGAGCACGCCGGAAACCAAGGCGTACAACATGAGCATCATGTCGATCGCGTTCAGCGCGGGCGTCATCGTCGGCCCCGTGCTCGGCGGCGTCACGTCGGACCGCACGATCGCACCGTTCTTCAACTACGGCACGCCGTTCCTGCTGGTCGCCGCGCTGTCGGTCGTCTGCGGGCTCTGGACGTTCTGGTCATATCGCAACGCGGTCGCGCCGACCGGCAACACGCGTGTGGACCTGCTGATGCCGCTGCGGATCATCTACCAGGCCGGCACGCACCGCCGCATCGCGTTCCTGTCGATCGTGTTCTTCCTGATGCAGGTCGGTTACGGGCTGTATCTGCAGACGATCATGCTGGTGCTGCAGACGAAATTCCAGTACACGAGCTCGCAGCTCGGCCTGTTCAGCGGCCTGATCGGCATGTCCTTCGTGTTCGGGCTGATGGTGATCGTGCGGCTGATGCTGAAAATCTGGAACGTGGTCGACATCGCGAAGACGGGCCTGCTGATCGCGGGCGTCGGGCAAGTGCTGTCGGCACTGTTTCCGCACGAAAACACGCTCTGGGTGCTCGGCATGGTGGTCGGCTGCTTCGACATGGTTGCATACACCACCATGTACACCGCGTATTCGGACGCGGTGACCGAGGACCGCCAGGGCTGGGCGCTCGGCGTCGCCGGCTCCGTGATGGCGATCGCCTGGGTCGTGACGGGCTTCCTCACCAACCTGTTGCCCGTGCTCGGCGAGCTCGGCCTGCTGATGGTCGGCGGCCTGAGTTTCGTCCTCAGCTTCGTGATGATGCTGGCTTATGGCCGAAAGTGGTCCGCGCCAACCGTGTCCGTCGGCTCGCGCGCCTACGACTGATGTGTCTTCTCCCGGCGCGCGCATCGCTGCCGCGATGCCGCCCGGGCGCCAGCCGGATTCCAGGCCGGCGCATGCTCTCCCTGTATCGAAACGGAAGTACCCGATCAATCCAGCAACACGTTCATATTGAAGGACTGACATGGTGAATATCGCATCAAGAGACGAGGACGCCGCATTCGATATGGTCATCGTCGGCGCCGGCGTAGCCGGCCTGTACATGCTGCATCGGGCCAAGGAAGCCGGTCTGTCCGTACGGCTCGTCGACGCGGCGGACGGCATCGGCGGTACCTGGTTCTGGAATCGCTATCCCGGCGCACGCGTCGATATCGAGAGCTTCGAGTATTCGTACTCGTTCTCGCGCGAACTCGAACAGGAATGGCGCTGGACCGAACGCTATGCATCGCAGCCCGAACTGCTGCGCTATTTCGATCACGTCGCGCACCGCTTCGGGCTCTATGAACACATCCAGCTCGGCACGCGGATCGATGCCGTGACGTTCGACGAATCGCGCGCCCGCTGGACGCTCGTCACTCACGCCGGCGAACGACTGCACGCCCGCTACTGCGTGATGGCGACCGGCTGCCTGTCTGCGCCGAAGGTGCCGGACGTCCCCGGATACGGCAGCTTCGCCGGCGAAACCTACTTCACGTCGCGCTGGCCGACCGGCACGGTCGACCTTGCCGGCAAGCGCATCGGCGTGATCGGCACCGGCTCGTCGGCGATTCAGTTCATCCCGGTCGCCGCGCAATCGGCCGCGCACGTCACCGTGTTCCAGCGCACGCCGAACTACAGCATCCCGCTGCGCAACCGTCCAATGGACGCGGAATACGAGCAGCAAATGAAGGCGAACTACGCGGAACTGCGCCGCATGGAATGGCAATCGCCCGGTGGCTTCGTCTGTGTCGGCGGCGAACCGCGTCAACCGCTGCGGATTTCCGCGCTGTCCGTCACGCCGGAAGAACGCCTGCGCGAATACGAAGCGCGCTGGGCCGCGGGCGGGCTGTGCTTCTACACGTCGTACAACGATCTGCTGACGAACAAGGAGGCGAACGACACGCTCACGGCGTTCGTCCGCGCGAAGATCCGGGAGAAGATCGACGATCCCGTGCTGGCGGACAAGCTTACGCCGAGCGGCCATCCGATCCTGACGAAGCGCCTGTGCGCCGACAGCGGCTATTTCGAAACCTTCAATCGCGACAACGTGTCGCTGATCGACCTGAAGGAAACGCCGATCGAGTCGATCACCCGCAACGGCATCGTCGCGGACGGCCGTGAGATCGAACTCGACATGATCGTATTCGCAACCGGCTTCGATGCGGTGACGGGCGCGCTGCTGAACGTGGACATTCGCGGGCGTCACGGCGAATCGCTGCGCACCGCGTGGAAGAACGGCCCGCAGACGTATCTGGGGCTCATGAGCGCGGCGTTCCCCAACCTCTTCAACATCGCGGGTCCCGGCAGCACCGCCTCGCTGAGCAGCGCGGTGCCGTGCGACGAGCACCAGGTCGAACTCGTGATGAAGCTGATCGAGCGCGCCGCGCACCACGATGCGGCTACCGTCGAGCCGACTCGCGCGGCGCAGGAAGCGTGGACTGCTCGCATCCAGGCGATCGCGGAGAAGACGCTGATCCATCAGAGCAACTCCTGGTACGTCGGCGCAAACGTGCCCGGCAAGCCGCGTGCCGTCCTGCTCGATCTCGAGGGATTCGATTCCTACATCGCCGTATGCGAAGGCATCATCGAACGCGATTACGAAGGATTCCTGTTCAACACCGAAACTTCAGATCATTCACTTCCTGAAAGTGTGGCCGAAGTCTGACCCCGCGACATCCTCCCGCTGAATCGGTTTCCTACACCGGCGATTCGCGTCCGACGGGCGCGAATATCAATAAGGATTACGTATGAGTAAACTTCATTCGAGCGCTGCTTCAGCGCTCCGGGACATCGTGCGCGACGGCCAGACCTTCGCGATCGGCGGCTTCGGCCTGTGCGGGATTCCGGAGGCGCTGATCGCGGCGTTGCGCGATTCGGGCGTCAAGGGCATCACCTGCATCAGCAACAACGCGGGCGTCGACGGTTTCGGTCTCGGCCTGCTGCTGGAAACGCGCCAGATCAAGAAGATGATCTCGTCGTACGTCGGCGAGAACAAGGAGTTCGAGCGCCAGTACCTGGCCGGCGAACTCGAGCTCGAATTCACGCCGCAGGGCACGCTGGCCGAGAAGCTGCGCGCGGGCGGCGCGGGCATCCCCGCGTTCTTCACCAATACCGGCTACGGCACCGTGATCGCGGAAGGCAAGGAGACGCGCCAGTTCGGCGATCGCCACTACGTGCTCGAGCCGTCGCTGACGGCCGACGTCGCGCTCGTGAAGGCGTGGAAGGCCGACAAATCCGGCAACCTGATCTATCGCCGCACCGCGCGCAACTTCAACCCGATGTGCGCGATGGCCGGCAAGATCACCGTGGTGGAGGTCGAGGAGATCGTCGAGAACGGCGCACTCGATCCGGACCAGGTCCATACGCCGGGGATTTTCGTGCAGCGCATCGTGCTGAACGCGACGCCGGAAAAACGCATCGAACAACGCGTCGTACGCGCGAAAGGAGACTGACATGGCCTGGAATCGTGACCAGATGGCCGCGCGCGCGGCGCAGGAACTGCAGGACGGCTTCTACGTGAACCTCGGCATCGGCCTGCCGACGCTCGTCGCGAACCACGTGCCGGAAGGTGTCGAGGTGTGGCTGCAGTCGGAGAACGGGCTGCTCGGCATCGGCCCGTCGCCGACCGAGGACGAAGTCGACGCCGATCTCATCAACGCCGGCAAGCAGACCGTCACGACGCTGCCGGGTTCGTCGATCTTCTCGTCGGCCGACGCGTTCGCGATGATCCGAGGCGGCCACATCAACCTCGCGATCCTCGGTGCGATGCAGGTCAGCAAGCAGGGCGACCTCGCGAACTGGATGATCCCGGGCAAGATGATCAAGGGGATGGGCGGCGCGATGGACCTCGTCGCGGGCGTGAAGCGCGTCGTCGTGCTGATGGAGCACGTCGCGAAGGGCGACCAGCACAAGATCCTCGACGAATGCAACCTGCCGTTGACGGGGGTCGGCGTGGTCGACCTGATCATCACCGATCTCGGCGTGATCGAAGTGACGCCGGCCGGCCTCAGGGTCGTCGAGCTCGCCGACGGTGTGAGCGTCGGCGAGATCAAGGCGAAGACCAGCGCGCCGCTCGATGTAAGCGCCGTGTCCTGAGAACCGGCGGCGAACGGCAAAGCAACACGCCGTTCCATCTATTTCGATTTGCATTAGTCGTTTCGCTGTACTTAACGCATCACATTTATCACCAGGAAGTTGATTCAGATGTCGTCACATTCATAAATCTAATCTGCTGGAGAGGGCCGTCATGAGTCAGGATCAGATGTGGAAGTTCAAGCCGTATACGAGGCACACCGTTTCCCAATCGCCGCAATGGCAGCTGTTGCCGGGCGAGCTTCGGGAAGCCGTCGACGTCGTTTCGCGCGTGCTGCCGTTTCGAGTCAATCCCTATGTGCTGAATGAACTGATCGATTGGGACAAGGTTCCCGACGACCCGATCTACCGGCTCACGTTCCCGCATCGCGACATGCTGAAGGACGACGAGTATGCGGCGATCCGCGATCTCATCCAGGAAGGTGCCGACGAAGCGCGCATCGAAGCCGTCGTCCGCCAGATCCGCCTGCGGATGAACCCGCACCCCGCCGGGCAGCTGACCCACAACGTGCCCTATCTCGACGGCGTGCCGTTAAGCGGCCTGCAGCACAAGTATCGCGAGACGGTGCTGTTCTTTCCGAGTGCGGGGCAATCCTGCCACGCGTATTGCACGTTCTGCTTTCGCTGGCCGCAGTTCGTCGGCATGGACGAGCTCAAGTTCGACGCTCGTTCGTCGCAGGAGCTCACCGCCTATCTGCGGCGTCATCCGGAAGTCACCGACATTCTCGTGACGGGCGGCGATCCGCTTGTGATGAGTGCCCGCGCGCTCGGAGAATACCTCGAGCCGCTGCTCGCGCCGGAGTTCGACCATCTGCAGAACATCCGGATCGGCACGAAGTCGGTCGCCTATTGGCCGCAGCGCTTCGTGAGCGACAAGGACTCGGACGACCTGCTGCGCGTGTTCGAAAAGGTGGTGGCGTCCGGGCGCAATCTCGCGATCATGGGCCATTACAACCATCCGCGCGAACTGCAGCATCCGATCGCGCAGCGGGCCATGCGGCGCATCATCGGCACCGGCGCGAGCGTGCGCATCCAGGCACCGCTGATCCGGCACATCAACGAGGATCCGGCCGCCTGGGCCGAGCTGTGGACGACGGGCGTGCGGCTCGGAGCGATCCCGTACTACATGTTCGTCGAGCGCGACACCGGGCCGAGCGATTATTTCAAGCTGCCGCTCGCACGCGCCTACGAGATTTTCCAGGCCGCCTACCGCTCGATATCGGGCCTCGCCCGCACCGTGCGCGGCCCGTCGATGAGCGCGTTCCCGGGCAAGGTGATGGTCGACGGCATCGTCGAGTTGGCCGGCGAGAAGGTGTTCGCGCTGCAACTGCTGCAGGCCCGCAACCCCGAATGGGTGCGCCGGCCGTTCTATGCGAAGTTCGATCCGAAAGCGACCTGGTTCGACGAGCTCGTCCCCGCATTCGGCGAAAAAACCTTCTTCTTCCAGGACGAACTGGCCGCGATGGAGCATGGCGCTGGCGGATCGGGCCGGACCATCGCCGTGGCCCGTCACGACGCCGTGCGCCCCGATTTGCTGGAGGCCGTGGAATGAGCAGCCTTCTCGATCAGGAAAGCGCGGAGTACGAAGTCTTTGCGCTGCGTTACGCGACGCACGACGATCGGCGCAGTGGCGAGAACTATCTCGGCGACGATCCGCACGACGACATCTCCATGCCGCTCGACTTCTATGTCTGGGTGATTCGCGGCATGGGCCGCACGGTGCTGGTCGACACAGGGTTCGACGCGCCAACGGCCGCCCGGCGCAAGCGCCGCTATCTGCATTCGCCGGTGGCGCTGCTGGGCGAGCTCGGCATCGACGCGGCCGACGTGGACGACGTGATCATCACGCACATGCACTACGACCACGCGGGGAACATCCGCGCGTTTCCCGGGGCGACGCTGCATATCCAGGATGCGGAGATGGCGTACTGCACCGGGCGCTGCATGTGTCACGAAGCGATTCGCAAGCCGTTCGAGGCGCATGACGTGTGCGCGGCGATCGAACGGTTGCACGCGGGCCGCGTGCGATTCGCCGACGGCGATCACGCGGTGGCATCCGGCATCCACACGCACCTGATCGGCGGCCACACGGCCGGCCTGCAGGTGGTGCGGGTGCGCACGGCGCGAGGCCATGTCGTGCTGGCCAGCGACGCCGCGCACTACTGGGACCACATCCGCTCGAAGCGCCCGTTCCCGATCGTCTTCAACGTCGCGCGCATGCTCGACGGGCATGCGGCGATCGAAGCGCTGGCGGACGGCCCCGACCACATCATTCCCGGCCACGATCCGGCGGTGCGCCAGCGCTTCCCGCGCTGGAACGGGCATCCGGACATCGTGGCGCTGCACGCGCCGCCCTTGAGCGACGCGCACCTCGCCGCCGACGCGTCGCGCGCGGCGGTATCGAACCCGGCGACAGCAGCGGCCGACGTTCAACTCGAAACGGGAGAAACACAATGACGAACACGATTTCGATTGCGATCATTGGCTTGGGGCCGCGCGGCGTCACCGTGCTCGAGCGCCTCGTCGAGCACGCGCGCAGTATTCCGGCCGGCGTCGCGCTGGACATCACGGTGTTCGACGCCGGCGAGTGCGGGCAGGGCGCTCATCCGTCGAGCCAGCCGGATCACTTGATGATCAACACCGTCGCGTCGCAAGTGACGATGTTCGCGCCGTCTAGCGAGCTGGGCCGGCACGGCGCGCCGTCGCTCGTCGAATGGGCGCATGACAGCGGATATCGCTACGTCGACGGCGCGTTCCGGAAGACGACGGTCGATGCGGGCCGCCCGCTCAACGATGCCGACCATCTGCCGCGCAGCCTGCTCGGCGAATACCTGTCCTGGGTTTATGCACGGATCGTCGCCGCGCTGCCGCGCAGCGTCGCGGTGACGCATCGCCGCGCCCGCGTGGTCGATCTCGTGCCGGCCAAGCGCGGCTACGAACTGCAAGTCGACGACAGCGCGCCGGCCTTTGCGCACTACGTGTTCCTGACGACGGGCCACGGCACGCGCCGCCCCACCGAGAGCGACCAGCGCCTCGCGCAGTTCGCGGAGCGGCATCGGGTCAACAACGGGCAGCTCGCATACGTGCCGTCGCCATACCCGATCGAGACGCTGAACGATATCGCCCCCACCGCGACCGTCGCCGTACAGGGGTTCGGCCTGACCGCACACGATGTCGTGTCCGCGCTGACGATCGGCCGTGGCGGACGCTACGTCGAACGCGACGGCGAACTCGAATACCAGAAGTCCGGGCTCGAACCGCAGATCCTGCTGTTCTCCCGCAACTGCCTGCCGTTCGCCGCGCGCGGGATCAACCAGAAGGGGTTGACGGGGCGCCACCGCCCGCGCTTCTTCACGCCGGACGCGGTGGCGGCATTGCGTGCGGCCGCGCTGGACACCACGGGCAGCAGCCTGATCGATTTCCGCGCTGACGTGCTGCCGCTGATTATCAAGGAAATGGCTTACGCGTACCGGCTCGCGCTGCAAGGCGGCAACGTCGATGCCGACGGGTTCGAGCCGCGCCCGGATGAGCTGCACGCGATCGGCCAGATTCTGTGGCCGCTCGAGGGCAGGACGTTCGAATCCTTCGACGCGTTCCGCACGTTCTTTTTCGCGCTCATGCGCGACGACCTGCATCACGCGCTGCTCGGCAACCTGACGAGCCCGGTCAAGGCGGCGACCGACGTGCTGCGCGATACGCGCGACGCGTTGCGCGCGGCCGTCGAATACGGCGGGCTGACGCCCGATTCGCATCGCTACTTCGTCGACGAATTCAACGCCATCACCAACCGCGTGTCGTTCGGCCCGCCGCTGCGGCGCAATCGCGAGCACCTCGCGCTGCACCGCGCCGGCTTGCTCGACATCGCCGGCGGCCCCGGCGCGCGGCTTGTCGCCGACGAGACGTGCGCGCATTTCCGCATCGAGGCGCAATACGGCGAGCGGGTGGAGCGCCGCTACGCGGACGTGCTCGTCGTCGCGCGGCTCGATCCGTATTCGCCGGCCACCGACGGTTCGCCGCTCTCGACCGCGCTGCTCGGCCGCGGCATCGTCCGCCCGTACCGGAACGGCGACTACCACCCGGGCGGACTCGACGTCGATACGGGTATGCATCCGCTCGGCCGCGACGGCGAAGCGCAGTCGCGCCTCTGGGCCATCGGCTTTCCCATCGAAGGCGCGCACTTCTACACGCATGCGCTGCCGCGTCCGGGCATCGCGTCGCGGCAGACGCGCGACGCCGAGCGCTGCGTGCTCGAACTGCTCGACATGATCGCGGCCGAACAGGCCACCGGCCCGGCCCGCATCGGCGTGCCGGGCGACGACACCACCGCGGCACGCGATTCGCTCGCAGCCGCGCCTGAAGCCGCCTTGACAGCGGCGCTGGATGGTAACTAAACATGCTGACCCTGCACGATTTCCACCGCTCGTCCGCATCGTTCCGGGTGCGTATCGCGCTCAATCTGAAGGGCGTCGCCTACACGACGGTCGTTCAGGATCTCGATGCGCGCGCCCACCGCGCCGATCCGTATCTGTCGATCAATCCGCAAGGCCTGCTGCCCGCGCTGCGGATCGGCGACCGCGTGCTGACGCAGTCGTCGGCGATCGTCGAGTATCTCGACGACGAATACCCGGACCCGCCGCTGCTGCCTGCCGGCACGCAGGAACGCGCGCGCGTGCGCGCGCTGTTCCAGACGGTCGCGGCGGACACCCACCCGATCACGGCCATGCGTGTCGCCCAGTACCTGAAAGAGGCGACCGGCTGCGACGACGGCGTGGTGCTCCGCTGGAAGCAGCACTGGATCACCACGAGCCTGGGCGCGCTCGAGACGATGCTCGCCGGCAGTGCCGAGACAGGCCGGTTCTGTCACGGCGATCGCCCGTCGCTCGCGGACCTCGCGCTGGTGCCGCAAATCGTCGCGGCCCGCAACGTCAACATCGATATCGCGCCGTATCCGACCGTATCGCGCATTCATGACGCATGCATGCAGCTCGCGGCGTTCCGCGATGCCCATCCGGATACCTGTTCATCCCACCCTGCGTACAACAAGGAGTAACCATGCAGACGATCGAAGGCGACATTCTCTCGTTCTCGGAATATCTCGAATTGACGTCGAAACCCCCGGCCGACCCGGTGGTCTGGAAGTGGCAATCGATCGAGTCAATGGCGCTCAGCCGCCCACACAACCCGCAGGGCACGCTTGCGCTGTCCGGCGGCAGAGTCGATGAGCACGGGACAGTCGCTCCCGATCTGTCGCTTGTCATCCAGGTACTGAAGCCCGGCGAGATGACGGAGCGGCATCGCCATTCATTCTGGCATCTGTACATCGTTCAATCGGGCTCCGGAGAAATGGCGTTCGGCGAAAACCAGACGCGCGAGCGACTCGTGCCGGGCGACACGGTGTTCGTGCCCGCCTGGGGTTATCACGCCATCGGCAACCCGTCGGGCACCGAGCCGTTCGTGCTGTTCCGCCTGCAGAACCTTCCGCAGAACGCGAGTTCGGGCAATCTCATGCGCGAAATCCAGGGGGAGCTGCAAATCATCTATGCCGGCGCGGGTCTGGCATCCCATCGGTAAAACGACGCGCGGGCCGGCCGCACACGGCGGCCGGCCCGCGTACAGACGAAGGAGGTGTTCGTTGGCTTACACGTTCGAGAAGGGGCGCATCTATCGAATGCCCACGCACTTCGGACCGGCACCGGGCCCCCGGCAGGTGCCGAACGCGCTCGCAGTCGACCCGCACCGCAATCCGACGCGCATGACGGTGTCCGCGTCGTTTCTCACCGATGCCGCCCGGCTGGAACGGCATCTTCCGGAACGTTTCACGCTCGCCGGCGAGCCCGTCGTGACCGTCGAGTTCCACTACCTGACCGGCATCGACTGGCTCGCCGGACGCGGCTACACGATGGTTCACGTGAGCTGGCCCGCGATCTTTGCGGGGACGCGCGACCGCGCTGCCGGAAAGTTTCTCGCGGCGGTATGGGAAAACCTCGCGGATCCGATCATCACCGGCCGCGACGAGATCGGTCATCCGAAGCTCTATGCGGACGTCGCGGCGCCGCGGCAGTTCAACGGCGAACAGCATTGCGAAGCGAGCTGGATGGGCTTTCGCTTTCTCGAGCTCGGCGTGACGGGATTGCGGGAACCGGTGGCCGACACGCCGCCGGCCCGGTCCGACGGCACCTTGATGCTGAAGTACACGCCGCGCACCGGCGACTGGGGCGAGACCGAGCTGTGCCAGGTCACGCTGACGCCGGTCCACGACCCGTACGTCACGGTCGACCGGCGGCACGTCGGAGATGCGCGCGTGCGCTTCAACGTCGCGAGCTGGTCGGACCTGCCGACGATGGCGCACGTCGTCAATGCCCTCGCCGAGTTGCCGATCGTCGAGATGCGCGGCGGCTCGATCGTGCACGCGCACGGCGGGAAACCCTACCTCGACCAGTGCGTGCTGTCGTAGCGCATGCCCCGGCCCGTCCGGCATCGCGCCGCAAGCTTTCGCGCGATGCGCGGATGCCATCGGGCATTCAACGTTTGCTTGACCCGACCCGCCGGGCAGACCGGCGGGCACAACCTCAACCCACAGGTGCCAAGATGACCCGAGCCTTCACACAGAAATTCGACGTCACGTATCGCGACCAGGATCCCGCCGGCCACGTCAGCGCGACGATGTATTACGTGTACATGCTGAATGCTTACATGGCTTACGCGCATGAACTGCTGGAGGTGCCGCTCGATCAGGGCATTCCGCAGATCATGCTGAAGACGTCGTGCGAATACGTCCGTTCCGCGAAATGGGGGGAATCGCTCGAATTGAGCGCGCGAATCACGCGCCTCGGCACGAAGAGCTTCGACCTCGAATACCTGATCACGCTCGCGGGCGACGCCGACACCGTGATCGCGCGAGGCGCGTCGACGCACGTCGCTTACGACTATGTGACGGAATCGACGGTGCCGCTTTCGGACACGTTTCGCGCACGCGTCAGGCAATACCAGGAGGAGGAGGCGCCCGAATTGTCCGAAGTCGCCTGACAAACCGCGCCCTCGTTGCGCCCGGTCCGATGCCGGGCGCTGCGCCACGGTCGGCAGGGAAAAGCGGATTGCCGGGATCGAATGCCGGATTCACGGCGCGCGAGCGGTGTTGACTCATGCGAAGGCGCCCGGCTCACGACAGGTTGTACCGAAAAGGCTACGTTAGCGTGCAACCGGCCGGAACGGCACACGCGAGCGAGAAGATCAACGTTCAATACAGGGTGAACGTCGAAAGGTTGCGCAGTAATCGAGTGTGGTGACAAGCGAGGCAGGACCGGGGTTCGCCAAACCTGAATGCCTGCACCAGGAGAACAACGGGCGATATGGAGCGCTGCAACCCGTCCTGCCTGTCGAAACACATGAAAACTGTTGCAAACGGGACGCGTTCATATGGACTGGCATGTCCACTGTCGTCTCGATCCAGAATGGCGATCGCACGTCGGCGCTCTATCGCCGGCTCGACCGCCGCCTGCTTTCCTTTCTGCTCATCTGTTATTTGTTTGCATGCCTTGACCGGCTCAATGTTGGTTTCGCCCGGCTGCACATGCAGTCCGACATCGGCTTGACCGATGCGCAATACGGCCTGGCCGCCGGCATATTCTTCATCGGATACGCGCTCTTCGAGGTGCCGTCGAACCTGATGCTGCCGAAAATCGGCGCGCGCAAGGCCATCAGCAGGATCCTGGTGCTGTGGGGCCTGACGTCCGCAGCCATGGTCGCGACGCGCGATGCGACGACGTTCTATGTGCTGCGCTTTCTCCTGGGCGTCTTCGAGGCCGGATTCACGCCGGGCATCCTCTTCTATCTGACCTGCTGGTATCCCGAATCGCGCCGTGCGAAAGCCATCGCCGCGGTCATGATCGGCGGCCCCCTCGCGGGCGTGCTCGGCGGCCCGCTGTCGATGTGGATCATGACGACCTTCGCAGGCTTGGGCGGCCTGTCCGGCTGGCAGTGGATGTACCTGATCGAAGGGCTGCCGTGCGTCGCGCTCGGCATCATGGCCCGCGTGCTGCTTGCCGATCGCCCCGAGACGGCGTCGTGGCTGTCGCCCGAGGAACGGCAGGAACTCGTCGACATGGCCGCGAAGCCTCAACATGCGGAGCGGCACGGTTTCGCGGAAGTCGTGAAGGACCCGTACGTCTATTTGATGAGCGCCGCCTATTTCTGCGTCATTTGCGGCATCTACCTGATCAATTTCTGGCTGCCCGGCCTGCTGGCGGCCGGCGGCGTCACCGATCCGATGAAGATCGGCCTCTATTCGTCGATTCCGTTCGTTGCCGCGACCATCGGCATGGTCGTCGCCGGCCGTAGTTCCGATCGCCGCAACGAGCGGCGCTGGCACAGCGCGATTCCGGCGTTGGTCAGCGCGATTTCGCTCGCCGCTACTGCCGTGTCGAGCGACAGGCTCGATGTTTCGCTGATTTGCATCACGGTTGCGACGACCGCGATGTGGATGGCCTACACGGTATTCTGGACCATTCCATCCGCCTATCTGAAAGGGCCCGCCGCCGCGGGCGGCATCGCGCTGATCAATACGATCGGCGTGTTGGGCGGCTTTTTCAGTCCTGCGGCAATCGGCTGGCTGCGGACGTCGACCGGGAGCTTCCGCGCGTGCCTGCTGTTGATGGTGGCCATCATGGCCATCGGCGCCGCGCTGCTTGCGGCCACCCGACCCGCTGTCCGCCGATCTTGATGCAGGTCCCCGTTCATCCGCCAACTTTTGCCGACCGGCCGCTTGCGCGAGCGGAACGTCTTTTCCAGTTTCGGCAGCAGCTTCGGCACCCATCGATAGACCGTCGAATGGCCGACCGCGAGACGGCGCTCGGCCATTATCTCCTCAAGGTGACGCAGGCTACAGCGGGTAGGCCACGTACCAGCGCATGCATCGCAGCATCACATCGAAAGGATAATGCGGCGTTTGAACACCCGTCTCAGACTCGTATCCGGCATCGGCTTCATCGGCTCGCGCTCCGTTTGATGTCGTCGGCTTATCTGACCGTCCTGACCGCGGCACCTCCCCGGCGGAATCGCGGTCGGTGCCGTTGCCTGCCAGCCGCGCGCGATGCGCGGCCGATCATTCCAGCGCGGCGCGCTACATGTCGAGCGCGCCGTCCGCAGCCCGCGCCATCGCCTTTGGCAGATACTCCTCGATGATCTTCACGACGACCTGTGTCTTCGAAGGGACGGGCCGCGTGACCGGCAGCAGCGCATGCAGGTCGAATCCCGGTACCGTGTAATCCGGCAGCAGCCTGACGAGCCGGCCGGATTCCAGGGCGTCGATGCAGACGTGTTCCTGAAGGACGCCGATACCCGCACCGTTCAGCAGTAGCTCGTAGACCGGCCGCCAGTGGCTGGTGCTGATGACGACGTTGATCGGCGTCGGCCGCACCGATTTCGACGGGCACATCAGGCGAAGCTGGCCGTCGTTGAAGAGCCCCGTGACGCGAATGAATGGGTGCCCGACGATGTCGGTCGGTTCCTCTGGCAGCCCGTGCTTTTCGATATAACGCGGCGACGCGACCAGTACGCGTCGTACGTAACCCAACCGACGCGCGACGAAATTGCCATCGCCGATCTGGCCGAGCCGCAATGAAATATCGACGCCCTCGGTGACGGGGTCGGTGATTTCGTCATTCAGGACGAGATCGATATAGAGCTGCGGATTATGTTCGCGGATTACCGTGAGGATTTCCGGCAGTACGACTTCGCCCAACCCATGCGGCGCGGCAATGCGAATGCGCCCACGCACGATCTTGTTGCCGAGCGTGACGACGGCCCGCGCCTCGTCGGCCGCGTCGAGCACGATCTTGCTTCGCTGATAGAACAGAATGCCTTCATCGGTGCACGACACCGCACGCGTGTTCCGGAGCAGCAATTTGACGCCGAGAAACCGTTCGAGCCGATCGACGCGGTCGCTAACGGTAGGTTGGCCCAGGCCGAGATCTTTCGCGGCCCTCGATAAATTGCCGCGCTCGACAACCCGCACGAATATTCGCATGGCCGCCAGCAAATCCATAGTCCCTCGATAATCGGAAGAATTTAGTTATTCTGGAAGACGAAAAAGCAGGTTCGTCCGTTGTTTTCCGGCCGGCGGCGAGCGACAGTGCCCATTTGGAATGTTGCGATCTCGTTACGTGGGGCGGATGCGTAACTATACCCAATCCTGTCAACTTAAGCTGAAACTTTTGACGCATAGGAAATTCATAAGTGCCGGAGGCGGTCGGTCTGGCGTGTTTTGTGCAGCAATCAAGAGGCTGAACAGCTGGGTCGCCACGTCACTATCTAACGACTTTCGCAAATCGGCAGCATTATCCGCAGCATTTATTGAGTCCATCGCTACTGAGCGAGCTTGGCCCAAGGGCCAAGTCCGAAGAAGGCCAAATTGATGAATTTTAATGGTAATTATTTCGAGGTGGTCAAAAGTGCTGTTCGGGGCGTGTGCAAGCAATGCTGAACACTTGTCGTGCAGACGAAGCAGTTCCATTCACTCGTTGGGCATGGAGAGCAATGTTGACGTCACGACGGAACACGGGGAAGTCTGGACGGCATGAATGGCGGCAATCTCGCGCTGTCGGTTCCGTCCGGCAACGGCGTGGCGGCGATCAATCGCCTGGTTGACGACTTCAAGCAGTGCACGGGAATCGAATGGTATTGCACCAACATCGACAAGAACTTCGAGGATCCGGATGACGAAACGCTCGTTGATTGGTGGGTGAGAAACTGAGTCTTCGGCCAGCCGGTGCCGCTGACATCGACGCGCGCCGCGATGCCGGCAGTCGCGCGGGCGCCGTCTCCACACGCAACCCGCCGCTACGCCACTGGCCATTACATCAGCGACAGCATCTCACCCACTGCAGGGGCGCACCGCCGCGCATCGGCCAACGCCTGGCCGATCGCGTGCTGAACGACGGCCGGTTTTCCAATAGATGGAAGTGCCCGCCGTCGAACTCGCGGAAGCTGACCGGGTGCTGCGACGCGCGCAACCAGTCACGCTGCCCGGCGGGGCTCGGCAACGTGCCGTCGCGGCCGGCAATCTATCGGTTCGCATATTTACGAAACAATGATCGAGATTATTGGCTATCGGCGTCGATGATTTATTCGGTTTCAATGTAATGAAAATGAAATTAATTTTAGATGGCTTACGGCAAAGTCTGCTGGCTTCGATTTGAAAATAATTGAATCGTTGTCCGGCACGAACGGGCATGCAGTTCTTGTCGAAATATCGAATCATGTGACGCGTGTGATCGACTATTGAAACGAGAGAGGCATGGAGGCCGAAACGCCGCAAAACTACGCCGTTTTCAAGGTGGTCGTCAATTACGAGGAGCAATACGCGATCTGGCCGCACGACATGACTGGCCGGCCCGTGAATATTTTGAAGTCGATCGTCGATTTCGCATGGAGGCGGCGCTCCTCGCCGTAGGTGCCGAGAGTCCGCAACGCTTCGTTGCTGAGTGCGATCGCGCGTGGGGCGATGCGTATCTCGGCGCCTTGTTTCGCGGCTACCGACCGAATACCGGCGACGATCTCCGAAGCGATTTCTTCCAGCGCCCGACGGTGGCAACCGACGAGCGCATCGTTGCCGCCGGAGAAGTTTTCCCGGATCACGCCATGGCAAGTCAGCGTTTGATGGCCGTGTGCGCGGCGCACGCTCCATATCGCATCAATCGGGACGTGCGAACCTGGCCGCGACTCGAATCGCCGAATCTCGACGGCAATGCGATATAGGGGAAGGTCGTCGTCGTGCGAATGCGTCAGTCAACGAAGCGGAGCATCGCCACGTTCGCGTGCGCGGCCGATACCCATGCATTGAAAGTCATCGTCGAAGTCGCCTAGCGCGAACAGGGGACGCTGCGCGTCGTCGACGGCGCCGCCGGGCAATCCGGGCGGCGCCGTTGTTTTTTTCGAGGGACAGTCGGAACCGCGCCGACGCTTGATAAAAGTCAACGCCGCGGAATCCGAAGCTTCGAAGATGAATGCATGGTTTCGTGCGGCAGGCAGCGCGGGCAGAGGCATGGACCGACCTGCCGTCCCGGAGACGCGGCGGCATCCGGCGCGCGGTGCCGGGCAGTGTGGCCGAACGGTTCCTGCGCGTGGCCACGGTCCGGTGCCGATGATTTCCGCCGCCCGGGCAAACGATGCGGATGCCTGAAGCGTCGCAGTCGTCATCCCTTTCCAGGAGAGCGGCATGTTTCCCGACGTTTTTCGCCAGTGTTTTGCCACCGTCGCGATTTTCGCGTCGCAAGCCGGGCTCATCGCAACGGTGCACGCCATGCTGGTCCACGACGGCTCGGCGCTTTATGTGGGCCTGCTGTCCTGTTGTTCGGGCGTCGCGGGATTGGTCGCGATGCGGCAACCGGCACTCCCGCGAACCGTGCGGGTCCGGCGCGATCACCCGTAGCAGGATGCGTGATGGCATCCTGGTCGAAGCCGCCCCGACGTCCGTGCGGGCCCAGCCTTGCGTGACGCCGAAAATTCAGTTGTCCGCCCCGCACACCGGGCGGTCGATGTGCGGGTGTTGCCGGTCATTTTCCGCGTCGCGCTCCATCCGGGCGGGCCCGCGGCTGTTCCCCGGGCAGACCGTCGACGTCTGCCTCGTCTCCACCGAACGAACGGGTCGCCGTCGCCCGGCCGGCCGGCTGGATGGTCGGCGCCGGTTTCACGAAACCGGTGCCGGTTGGCGGGCAGCGTGCGACGATGCCCGTCGGTTGACGCACATCAACGAGGCAAGGCCGACGCTACGGAAGATGGAAGTACGAAATCAGGTATTGCGAGCGCATCACACTGATGAACCGGCTCTCGCCATCGATCGACGCGATCAACAGGAGCGGAACATGGGAATCGGGATGCAGATCGCTTACTTCGGCTTTGCCGGGTCGGCCCGGCTGGAGGCGGAAGCAAGCATCCAGCTGATGCGTCTCGAGCCGTTCGGTACGCAACTGGCCGGCTGCCATCTCGCGATCGAGGCCATGGGCGCGTCGACTCGCCAGCCGAAGTATGACGTGCGACTCGATCTGATCACGCGCAAGGGGGAATTCCGGCCCGTTCCGCATATGACGGGGGGGGATCCCATGGACGCGCTGAAGCGGGCATTCGACATCGCCGAGCGGCAACTTGCCGGGATCGCGGCTGCTGAAGCCCACGAGAATCCGCGCTGACGCGTCCCGCGCATCGGACGCGATTCGCCATGGCAAGATGCATCGGCCCGCCGCGGTTCGCGAGGCGTGAGTCGATCCGCCACGGCGATGGGGGCCGCGCATCCGGGGCGTGTTGACTCAGGTCAAGCGCGGTGGCGGCGCCGCGCGTTCCAATGGATTCAGCCAGGACGACCTCGGATGAAGCCTTGTCCTCGCGGGAGAGCGGTGATGAATCAGGATCGGTTGTTCGCCTCGTTGGCGGCCTTGGCGCGCGACCTGTCGATTTCGGACGACGCGTTGCGGCGGATGCTCGACGACGAAATCGCGACGCTGACGAAAGATGCCCGCGTGCATGATTACCTGCGGATATTCGCGATCCGTCGCCTGAGGCAGCGCATGCGGTCACTGAACGCCGCCGGCGGGTATCCGGAGCGACCGAAACTGGGACGATAGGCGATGCGCGTGCGGGTATTCGACGGAACGGGATCGAGCCTGCGGGATCCCTCCTGGTGCCGGACCTGGCTCGGCGCCGCGCGGGCGGCCAGCGCTCAGACGCGGGCGAGCCCGGCCAGATCGATGATATGGATCTGCTTGCCGTGCGGGTCGATCAGGCCGTCGCGCTGGAATTTCGACAGCATCCGGCTGACCGTTTCGAGCTTGATCCCGAGATAGCAGCCGATTTCCTCGCGCGTCATGCGCAGATTGAAATCCGCCGGCGAATAGCCGCGCGCCCTGAAGCGTTCGGACAGGTTCAGCAGGAACTCCGCGACTCGCTGTTCCGCCGACATCGTGCCAAGCATCATCATCAGGCTCGACTCGCGCACGATCTCGCCGCTCATCATCTTGTGGAGGTGGTGCTGCATCGACCTCACCTTGGCGCAAACCTTCTCCAGCTGGCCGAACGGGATGATGCAGACCGTGCTGTCCTCCAGCGCGATCGCATCGCCGTTGTGACGCCCGCTGCACACGCCGTCGAGACCGAGCGTTTCCCCGGCGATCTGGAATCCGGTCACTTGCTCCTGGCCGTCGCGATGCATGACGATCGTCTTGAATGAGCCGGTGCGGACCGAATAGAGGCTCTGGAAAGTATCGTGCGCCCGGAACAGCGACTCGCCCCGCTTGACCGAGCGGGTCGTGCAGACCACCTCGTCGAGAACGGCCAGGTCGGCCGCGTCGAGTTCCTCCGGCATGCACGCCGAACGGACCGAGCAGATCGAACAGCGCGCGCCGGGGCGCTTCACTCGCTCGTCCCGATCGACGGGATGAAGCGCGTTCGTCATCGCATGCGCGACGGCGGGGTGGGCA
Source organism: Burkholderia sp. LFS061 (assembly GCF_047978125.1). Classification (NCBI taxonomy): domain Bacteria; kingdom Pseudomonadati; phylum Pseudomonadota; class Betaproteobacteria; order Burkholderiales; family Burkholderiaceae; genus Burkholderia; species Burkholderia sp. LFS061. The sequence continues at coordinate 20,638 of NZ_JBFPFS010000005.1, forward strand.
TTTTCGCGGGATTGGGCAGTCAGCATGATCTGCTCCTGGTCACTCGGTTGAGTGCGGCGCCGCGGCATGGATGGTGCGTCATGCCATGCCGCGGTCGGTCTGGTCGAGAAATTCGTTCCTGGTCATTTGTCGGCCGTGCACGGCGTGGAACCTGGCGATTTCGTCGGTGCGACGGCGACGACCCGGGACGCGGAACGGTGCAGCGCAATCGACGGGCAGACCGACGACGGCATGATCGGCGCTCGGGCATCCATGTAAAGCAGTATGGTTCGCGCGCGGCCGGACTGAAATCGGCGGGGATGGAAAGTCAGGTAGGGTTTGGAGAACGGCTGTAGGAGGATGCTGACAACGGCTGCGTCTGGTGAAAACCCTCGTTGGCGTCGCCCGGGTGCTCCAGCATGGTTAAGCGCCTGCCGTCGGCTGTCAGATGCCGTCCTGGTCGTCGAACAGCTTGTGCTGCATCGCATAGCGTACGAGCGCCGTATCGTGCGGCATCTGCATCTTGTCGAGGATCCGTGCCTTGTAGGTGCTCACGGTCTTCGTGCTGACGCATAGGGCCTGAGCGATCTCGGAAATCGTCTCGCCGGCCGCGATCCGCCGGAACACGTCGAACTCGCGGTCGGACAGGCGCTGATGCGGCAGCGAACCGGGGGGCTCGTTGAGGCGCTGCGCCAGTTGCTCCGCCATCGCCAGGCTGACGTAAACGCCGCCCGCTGCGATCTTCGACAGCGCCGCGACCAGTTCGGCGCTGGCGCTTTCTTTGGTCATGTACCCGGATGCGCCGGCGCGGAACGCGCGCGCCGCATATTGCTGTTCCGCGTGCATCGTCAGCACCAGCACGCGCAGCGTGGGTTTCTCGTCCTTGATCTGCTTGATCAGCTCGATGCCGTTGCGGCCCGGCATCGACAGATCCAGCACCAGCACGTGCGCTTCGGTCGAGCGGACGAGCGCGACGGTCGTGACGCTGTCCCACGCCTCGCCCGCGATCTCGAAGCCGCTGGCGCCCCGCAGGATGTGTCGCAGGCCGTCGCGCACGAGCGCGTGATCGTCTGCGACGAGTACCTTGATCATCGCGGCATGGCTCCTTGTTGCGCCGCCTGAAGCGGCAACGCGCCCGCCCTCGTGAAACGGCCGGGCGCGGCGGCCGGAGCCACGATGAAGACGAGCGGAACCGCCAGGGGCCCGCGCCTGCCGGGGTGAGCCGGGCGCGGTATCGGGCTGCGGGAGGTCCGGCTGGCCATCGTGACTGTACTCCCCGGGCATGGCGCAACCGCGATATCGTGTGCCGGGCTATGACGCGGCGCTATCGCTCGCCGTGTCGGCAAAACTTCAATTCGTACATTGTGCGCCGGCACAAGGGCTTGTGCCAGGAGCGCCAGTTCGCTCCGGGCAAGACGACCTTGAGCAACGAGAGAGCCCGACGGGATGACAGGGCTTTCGCGGCGCAGCCGGGGCATCGCCGCGTCGTTCGGTTCGGACACGCTCTGCACGCGCGGCAGTCGTGTCCCGCCGGCGACGCCACGATGCGCCGCGCGATGCCCGCGACACCCACCGGCAGCACTCCGCGGTGCGCTTGAAATGTGTCACGCGCACCGGTCGGCGCGGCAATACAGTCGAAACCGGGGCGCATGCGCCATCGACGGGCATCTCGCCCGGATAGCGCGGCCGGGGGGCTCGATCGGCGCTAAGCCGTGGCCGCCCTCGGTGCATGCGAGCGACTCACAGCATCGGATTCCGGCTGCCCGGCGTCGCCTGCCAGCGCCAGTCGCGGATTTCCGGCAGGTCGTCGCCGTACCGGTCCACATGGCGTCGATGCTCGACCAGCCTGTCGCGCAGGTACTGCCGGAAATGCGCGCCCGTCTGCACGTGTTCGCCCACGTGATCGAGCACGGCCTCGCACAGATGGAAGCGGTCGACCCGGTTGAGGACCGTCATGTCGAACGGCGTCGTGGTCGTCCCTTCCTCGATGAAACCATGCACATGGAAATTCGCGTGATTCGTGCGGCGATAGGTCAGCCGGTGAATCAGGGCGGGGTAGCTGTGATGCGCGAATATCACCGGCCGGTGGGTTGTGAACATCGCGTCGAAATCCGCGTCGCTCAATCCGTGCGGATGGTCGTCGGCAGGCTCCAGCGTCATCAGGTCGACGACGTTGACGACCCGGACGCGCAACGCCGGCAGATGGGTGCGCAGCAGGTCGACGGCCGCGAGCGTCTCGAGCGTCGGCACGTCGCCCGCGCAAGCCATGACGACATCCGGCTCGCCGTCGCCGTCGTTCCCCGCCCACTCCCAGATGCCCGCGCCGGCGCTGCAATGCCGGATCGCAGCATCCAGGTCGAGCCATTGCGGCGCCGGTTGCTTGCCGGCGACGATCACGTTGATCCGGTTCCAGGTGCGCAGCGCGTGATCCGTGACGACCAGCAGCGTGTTCGCGTCGGGCGGCAGATAGACGCGCACCGTGTCGGACTTCTTGTTGACCGCGAAATCGATGAAGCCCGGGTCCTGGTGGCTGAAGCCGTTGTGGTCCTGCCGCCAGACGTGCGATGTCAGCAGGTAGTTGAGCGACGGCAGCGGCCGCCGCCAGCGGATTTCCCGGCAGGCCTTCAACCATTTCGCGTGCTGGTTGAACATCGAATCCACGATATGGATGAACGCCTCGTAGCACGACATCAGCCCGTGCCGCCCGGTCAGCAGATAGCCTTCGAGCCAGCCCTGGCAGGTATGCTCGCTGAGTATCTCCATGACGCGGCCGTCCGGTGCGAGCTGGACGTCGTCCGGATCGGTCGCGGCCATCCAGGTGCGCGCGGTGACGTCGAATATCGCCGACAAGCGGTTGGATTCCGTCTCGTCCGGGCCGAACACGCGAAACGTCCGGTCGGCCAGATTTGCCGACATCACGTCGCGCAGGAAGCCGCCCATCACGCGCGTGGCCTGCGCGTCGACCTGCCCGGGAGCCGGCACCGCCACCGCGCGGCGGGTGAAATCCGGCATCCGCAACTCGCGCGCTTCGCTGCCGCCGTTCGCCACCGGATTCGCGCTCATCCTGCGCGGTCCGGCCGGCGACAGCGACCGGATTGCCTCGCACGGACGCCCGTGCGCGTCGAACAGTTCGTCGGGGCGATAGCTGTTCAGCCAGGCTTCCAGCAATTGTAGGTGTCCCGGTTGTTTCAGGTCGGCGATCGGCACCTGATGCGAACGGAAGTGCCCCTCCGTTTTCAGGCCGTCGACGCGCTTCGGGCCGGTCCAGCCCTTGGGCGTGCGCAGCACGATCATCGGCCAGCGAGGGCGGACGAGCTTGCCTCCGCTGCGCGCCCGCGTCTGGATGCCGCGAATGTCGTCCAGCGCGTCGTCGAGCGCGGCCGCCATGCGCTGGTGCGCGGCCATCGGCTCGTCGCCCGAGACGAACAGCGGCCGATAGCCGTAGCCGGTCAGCAGGCTCTCCAGTTCGTCCTGTCCGATGCGGCTGAGGATCGACGGACTGGCGATCTTGTAGCCGTTCAGATGCAGGATGGGCAGCACCGCGCCGTCCGATGCCGGATTGAGGAACTTGTTCGAATGCCAGGCGGTGGCGAGCGGCCCGGTTTCCGCCTCGCCGTCGCCCACGACGCAAGCGACGATCAGCCCGGGATGATCGAAGGCCGCTCCGAACGCATGCGACAGCGAGTAGCCCAGTTCGCCGCCTTCGTGAATGGAGCCCGGCGTCTGCGGCGCGACGTGGCTCGGCACGCCGCCGGGGAAGCTGAACTGGCGGAACAGCGCCGCCATGCCCTCGGCGTTCTGCGGCACGTTCGGATAGGTATCGCTGTACGCGCCTTCGAGCCAGGCGTTGGCGAGCACGCCGGGACCGCCGTGGCCCGGGCCGGCGATGAACAGCACGTCGAGGTCGCGCGCGTTGATCACCCGGTTCAGATGGGCGTAGATGAAGTTCAGCCCCGGCGTCGTGCCCCAGTGACCGAGCAGGCGAGGCTTGACGTGCGCGATCTGCAGAGGCTCGCGAAGAAGCGGATTGTCGAGCAGATAGATCTGCCCGACCGACAGATAGTTGGCGGCCCGCCACCACGCGTTCATGCGATGCAGCAGCGCGTCGGAAAGCGGGGCGGGGGAGGTCCGGTCGGCTTGATTCATGCAACGCTCCTGAAAGCGGCCGTGCCGCATGGAAGACAGCGCGATTCGCGACGAATCGCCCAGCGTCCACGGTACGGCGAGTGGCCCGGCGGCGCTTGATCGTCATCAAGCCGGCGCAACGATCGGCCGGCGAATTCGTCATACGGCTGGCCGATTGGAGGGTTCCGCCCCGGTCATGCACGCCGTCGCCACCCCGGCACGGGCAGGCGGCGGGATCGTCAGTAACGCAGATAGCGGCTCCGCAACGCGGAAAACGATGCACTCCGCCGTTCGGCGACGGCCTCGATCGCATCGAGGCCGTCGCCGGCGCGAATCGCCTGCCACACCTGCGCATCCCCGATCGAGTCGCGCGTCGCGTCGAGATCGAATGTCGCCGGGTAGAGCGCATGCAGGACGGACAGCAAGGCGAGGCCGAGCCGCGCCGGACGTCGCGGCTCGCCGCCGGCGTGGAGGCTGACGCCATGGCACGGCACTCCCCGGTACGTGGACTCGGTGGGCACGAAGTCGACCGGCTCGGCCTGCACGCCGAGATCCAGCGCATTCAGCATCGCGGCCACGCGCGCACTGTCGAGCCACGGCGCGCCCACCCATTCGAACGGATGCGGCGAGCCGCGCCCGACACTCACGTTGGCGCCTTCGATCAGCGCGACGTCGGGGTAGAGATCGAGCTGCGCCGCCGTGCGCAGGTTCGGCGACAGCGGCGTCCATCCCAGCCCGGTGTCCGCGAACCGCATCGACCGCCGATAGCCGCGCAGCGGGATCACGCGCAGATCGGCGCCGATGCCGCGCTCGCGATCGAACAGTGCCGCCAGCTCACCGACCGTCATGCCGGGCAACAGCGGTAGCGGGAAATAGCCGGTGAACGATTCGCGGCCCCGATCGAGCGTCGGGCCGCCGACACGGTCGGCGCCGAGCGGATCGGGGCGATCGAGGACGAAGAGCGGAATGCGATGGGCGGCGGCGGCTTCCAGCGCGTAACCCAGCGTCGTCTCGTAGGTGAAGAAGCGCCCCCCTGCGTCCTGAAGATCGAACACCAGGGCATCGAGCCCCTCGAGCGCGGCGTCCGGAATCCGTCGGCGGGTGCCGTAGAGGCTGTACACGGGCAGCCCGGTCGGCCCGTCGCGCGCATCGACGACCCGCGCGTCCTGATCGGCACCCAATCCGTGTTCCGGCGCGAACAGGGCGGCCAGTTCGACATTCGGCGCGTGCGCGAGAAGGTCGATGGTACGCGCGCCTGCGCGGTCGAATCCGGTGCGATTCGTGATCAAGCCGACCCGAAGGCCCGCGAGCGGCGCAAAGTGCAGCGCTTCCAGTACGTCGATGCCGGTGTCCACCGGCCCGGCCCCGTTCGGCGGGCGCTCCGCTGCTGCAATCGCCGGTCCGGCCGACGGCAGCGCCAGTTCCTGCCCGGCGGCCGATTGCGGCGGCGACTGGCTGGCCAGCAGTGCGATCGCCTGTGCGCGAAGCGGCCGAGCATCGCCGCGGTCGTCCGGATGCACGCGGTTCGTCAGGATGACGGCGAACTGGCGGGACACAAAGTCGATCCAGATGGCGGTGCCGGTATAGCCGGTGTGCTCGACGGCGCCGACCGGAACCAGCCGGTCACGGTTGGCCGTCAGCGGTCCGCTCGACACCCATCCGAGGCTCCGCCACGTCGGCGGCGAAAGCGGCGTGGCCGGCGTCGCCAACGCGGCGATGCTTTGCGGCTGCAGAATCCGCGCGGCGCCCGCGCGGCCGTCGTCGAGCAGCATCTGCGCGAACCGCGCCAGGTCGTCGGCCGTCGAGAACAGGCCCGCGTTGCCGGCAACGCCTCCCATCCGGGCGGCGGTCGGATCGTGCACCCGCCCGCGCCGCATCCCGTTGCGATCCGCGGTCGTCGCCGCGCTGCGTGCCGCCCGCGCGGCGTCGGGCAGGAACATCGTGTCGTGCATGCGAAGCGGCGCAAAGATTCGATCGCGACAATACGCGGCCAGCGTGCGATGCGTGATCTGCTGCACCAACTCGCCCAGCACGACGAAATTGATGTCGCTGTAGATCACCCGTTCACCCGGCTGCGCGCGCAGCCGCTGCGCGACAACTTCGCGCAATACCCCGTCGCGCGTGGCCGCATCGGGGCCGAGCGGCAGATCCGGCGGCAGGCCCGACTGGTGCGTCAGCAACTGGCGCACGGTCACCGCCTGCTTGCCGTTGGCTGCGAAGGCGGGCCAATAGCGGGCGACGGGGCTGTCGAGATCGAGTTGCCCGCGCTCCACCAGTTGCATGACCGCGGTCGTCGTGGCGACGACCTTCGTCAGCGATGCCAGATCGAACACCGTGTCGACGGTCATCGCTTCGTTGCCCGGCACCTGCACGCGCTGCCCGAATGCCTGCCGATAAAACACGTGATGCGCGTCGCCGAACGCCAGCACCGCGCCAGGCACTCGGCCCGCCGCAATCTGTGCCGCGACGATCCGGTCGAGCTGCGCGCGGGCGCCGGCGTCCAGGTTCGCGCCGTGCGCGGCCCAGGCAACGCATGCGCACGCGCAGCCCACGGCCCGGCAGGTCCGCGCCAGATGCCGCTTCAGCGCGGCAATTGCGCGGCGTCGTAACGGTTGCGCGGATTCCACAGCATCCATCCATCGGTGTCCGCGGCGTCGGCCGCGTCGGTTTGCGCGCGGATCTGGTTCGCGTCGAAGGCCCGCCGGTCGAACGCGTAGTCGCGAAATGCCTGCAGCCATGGACGGAAGCGCACGCCCGGGAGCCCGGTGCGCTCGCGCGCTTCCGCCAGCGAGCGCCTGACGATCTGGCCGGGATCGGCGACGGGATTGGTGCAGCCCGGCAGGCCCCACGTGAAGCCTGACGGATAGAGCATCGGCGAAATGTAGTCGAGCGCGGCGCCCAGCGACTCGATCTGCTGCCCGATCGCGGTGTCGTCGAGGTTCCAGCACACGTAGCCGAAGATGTCGGCGGACACGAAGACGTTGTACGGCGCGAGCCGCGTGCGCGCCGCCTGCAGGAAGCCGACGATGGCCGATGTCCGGTTGGCGCGGGTGTTCGGCTGCGCGAAGCGCAAGCCGCGCGCATCGGGAAAGCGCACGTAGTCGAACTGGATCTCGTCGAATCCCAGGCGCGCGGCCTCTTCGGCAAGGTCGAGGTTGTGCTGCCAGACGTCATGGGAAAACGGATCGACCCATTGCAGGTGCTCCCGATCGTGCCAGGCCGCCCCGGCTGCATCGCGTACTGCCCAGTCGGGGTGTGCGTTGGCGAGCGGGTCGTCCTTGAAGACGACGATGCGGGCTATCAGATAGAGATGCCGGCGATGCAGGTCGGCGAGCCGCGCCGGGAAGTCGCGGTCGACCGGCGCATGTTCGCTGAGCCGGGCCGCCGCGCCGATCGCTTCGCGCGCGGTGCTCCGGTAGGGCGTCAGGCCGCGATCGCCCTTGACGTCGATCACCAGCGCATTGACGGCGGTCGTCCCGCTCAGACCGACAGCGGCGTCGCGGATGGCCGCGCTGTTCACGCCGTAGACCGACAGGTAGACGGCCTTCGGGCGGAACTGCGTCAGGCTCAGCGTGACCGGGCGGCCGTCGTCGATGTCGGTTTGCGTGCTGCGCAGATAGCCCGGCGCTCGGGCGGCGACGGTCGATCCCGGTTGCGCGATGTCGAAGCGGCCGTGGTCGTCCGTGCGCCCGGTGGCCGCGGCCGTGGTGACGATCGCGCCGGCGATCGGGTGCTGTGTGCTGCCGTCGATCACGATGCCGGTCACGGCCTGCGTGCCCGCGCTGGCCGACATCGCGGCCAGCGCCAGCACCGCGCACTTCGCAAGCCGCACCGGCCAGCCGCCGCGGGTCATGGCTGTTGCTCCCCGGTGCGTGCCGGCTGCGCAGGCGCGTCGCCCAGCAGCCGCGCCAGCGCGGTCGGCCCATGGGCGTCGGTCATCAGGAAGCGCGGCAGCGCGAGCAGTGCCGCGTGCCGGTCGGCGCGGCGGCCCACCAGCGTGAAGCTCGCTGCATAGCCTTGTTCCGCCGCGATCGACATTAGTTCGTCGTCGTAGATGCCGAAGGGCCAGGCAAGCATGTCCACGCGGGCGCCGGTCTCCGCTTCGAGACGCTTGCGCGAGCGGTCGAGCTGGGTCCGGACGAACTGGCGGAAATCGGCCGCGCTGCGCCGGCGTCGTTCGACCTTGAAGTTGGGATGCCAGTACGTATGCGACTGGATGTCGAACAGCCCGGTTTTCTCGAGCGTGCGCAACTGGTCCCAGGTGAGCGCATACGACGCGTTCGAGATGGCGGACGGGTAGATGAACAGCGTGACCGGCAGCCGGTCACGCAAGACGATCGGCAGGAGTGCTTCGAATACCGAACGATGGCCGTCGTCGAGCGTCAGCGCCACCGGCCTGGACGGCAGCACGGCGGCCGGATCGAGGATCCAGTTCACGATGTCGCGCAGCGGCACGAAGTGATAGCCGTGTTCGCGCAGATAGCGCAGTTGCGCTTCGAAGGTGACGACGCGCACGGTCATCGAATCGTCGGCGGTGGCCGAGAACCGGTGATACACGAGGATCGTCGCGCTCGATTCGGCGACCTGCGCGAAAGCCGTCGCCGGATGTGCCAGCCAGCATGCGACGACCAGCAGCCGGCCGAGGCTGCCGAGCATGGCGCGCGTCGTGCGGAACGGATGGCGGGATGCCGCGATCCGGACACGCGCGCGGCCGCGCTCGGGCCGGTCGGTCGCGGCTTTGCCGTCAGCGCCCATCAGGATCGTTCCGGACGTGTTCGTGTGTCGCATGGAGGCTTGCGAAGGAGAGACGGGCCGTGCTGTCTCGTGATGTGCCATGGTGTGGCCGGCATGCGGCGCGGCTCATGATGCAGGTCAACGGCTGGCAGGATCGGCGGCCGGGGGCGGTGCGTCAGGCCCGCGCCCGTGCGCGGCCCGGCCGAACGGACCGGGGTATCAACGGGGGAAGGCCGGCGCCGCGCCGGGAAACGGACCGATGCGCGGACGCTTCGCCGCATCCGCGGCGGCGCGGCCGGCAGCGGCCGCCAGTACCCCGCCGACCGGAACCGATCGATCGGCACCGCGGTATCGAAGGGAAGCGATATCGCCGCTTCGTCCGGCGTCAACGGTTCGGCGTCGCGCATCCATGGCATCAGCTATCTGACGATTCAGTCGAATGCGTTGTAGCCGCCATTGCTGCGCGAAGCAGACGTTGCAAACCAGTCAATGTCCGTGCAATAACGCTTCGAGTCCGTGAAGGCCAACGGGTGGATCCGCCTGCCATGGCAGCAACGCCGACCGCGTTGCGTCCTGCTTGATCACTCGCTCGATGAACGGCACCTCATGGCGACCTCGCTCGGCCAGGGCGGGATCGTGGGTACCGCTTGCCAGCAGGCTTTGGTCGATAACCCACGCATACGGCTCGATCTGCGCCCGGCGGAGGTCGGCTTGCAGGCGCTCCGCTTCATGCACCGGCGTCGCTTCGGCGAGCGTCACGATCAACACATGCGTGAACTCGGGGTCACGGAGCCGCGGCAGAAGCTGGCGGACGGCTTCCGGCATATCACCCTGTGTGCGCATGACATCGCGATGGTAAGCCTCCGCCGAGTCCATCAACAGTATGGTGTGCCCGGTCGGGGCCGTGTCCAGTATCACGAAAGAGTCTCGCGCTTCGTCTACCGTCCGGGCGAAGGCACGAAACACCGCGATCTCCTCGGTGCATGGCGAGCGCAGGTCTTCCTCGAGCATTGCCTTCGCCGGTGCATCGAGGCAAGCGCCGGCCCTGGCGAGAACTTCATCGCGGTAACGGTCGATTTCCCGCGCCGCGTCGATGTGAGCCACGCTCAAACCAGGCAGCGACTCCTGCAGCGTCCACGCCACATGAGCCGCGGGGTCTGTCGTCGAAAGCAGGACGTTATGGCCGCGCTGAGCAAGTTCAAGCGCTATCGCGGCGGCCACCGTCGTCTTGCCGACGCCGCCCTTGCCCATCGTCATGACCAGGCCATGTCCGGTCTTCTCGATGTCGTCGATGAGTGGCAGAAGGCCGCCGGGCAACTCGACGCTCAAGCTGGCATCCGCCTGAGAGACGGTCGTCAGCTCCGGGTGCAAATAGGCCTTTAGCGCGCGCAGGCCAACCAGTCCCATCGGAATGAACCCCGTTTGACTTCGTTCCAGTGCTGCGAGTCCCCGCGGCATGGCCTCGATCGCGGCAGCCTGCTGCGCTTCCATCGCACGGGCGATGACGTCGTCAGGTGAAGTCGCCTTGAACACACCGTTGACGGCGAGTACCAGGTTCCTGACGCCGAGGTCGGCCAGTTCGATACGGGTGCGCTCGGCCTCGCGGAATGCCGACGTATCCGGACGGGCAACAAGGACCACCGTGGTGTGGTCGCGGTCAGTCAGTTCGGCAACGGCCGCCGCGTACAGCTTCTTGTTGGGCTCGAGGCCTGAAAGCGGGCCAAGGCATGAATTTCCCGTCGTGTTCGTCGACAGGAAATTGCTCCACGCCGACGGCAGCGTCAGCAGGCGCAATGTATGCCCCGTAGGCGCCGTGTCGAAGATGACGTGGTCATAGGCGTTCGTGACGTCGCTGCCTGCGAGCAGGTTGGCAAACGCATCGAACGCGGCGATCTCAACGGTGCAGCCGCCGGAAAACTGCTCTTCCATGCTGCGAATCGCTGCATCGGGGAGTACGCCTCGATAGGGAGCGACCATGCGCTCGCGGTACGCGTTTGCAGCACGCACCGGGTCGATGTTCAGCGCCTGGAGGTTCGGAACCCGGCTGACGGGCGCTGGCTGCGTGGAGAGCGAGGTCTCGAGAACTTCGTCGAGATTGGATGCCGGGTCGGTGCTGACCAGCAGCACGCGCTTTCCGTCTTCAGCCAACCGAAGGGCCGTTGCGCAGGCAAGCGATGTCTTGCCGACACCGCCTTTGCCCGTGAAGAAAACGTGGCGAGTATTAATGGCCGGCAGCGTCATGTCAGTGTGTCCTTCAACATTCGCCGGGCTTGCAGCCACAGGCACTTGCTCTTATGTGCGGCTTTTCGGCGGCGGAAATCTTGAGCCCCATTTTCTGAATCAATTGGGCACGCGATGGATAGGCGCCGATCGAGATGATCTTGCCGTCCACCATCGCGATGGGCAGGCGGTCCATGCCGACCTGCATTTCCCGGACGACTTCCGGATTGGCGGCAAACGCCGCCGCGTCGTGTCCGAGGCCGTGCCGAACAACGTCGACACCATGGCCGGTCAACCATTGAAGGTCGGCGTTGAACTGAATCAGTACCGGGTCAACGTCGACTCCGCACAAGCCGGTCGGACAACACATGGCTGGTTCAAACACTTCGAGCTTGCTCATCTGCGCTCCTGCGGGTAGATCCGGTCTTGCGGCAAAACTGCAACAGCGTTTCACGGCACATGTTGGCACTGCAGGGGAACCAGTGGTTGACCTCGGTCAAGGTGGAGACCAGGAAACGGCGTTTTCCGCTACCTCCACTCGCAATGAGCGTATCTGCCCCGTTCAAACGACGCATTCCATGAAGGGGCTGCAGCAGTGCGTCACGAACGCCAGCCGCCGAGGCAGTCGGCGCAAAGACGCAGTTGACCTGCGTTGTGTCCGCGCTCTGTATTACCGCACGGCATCGCGTTGACTGGCCGGGAGCGTGCCCGAAGCTCAACGCGCATTTTTACTTGGGATGATCGCTTGATTTGAGTCAAGGTCGAATGAGCAAGCGGCGGGATGCTTGGCATGCCAGCAAAGCGATTCATATACGGCATCTCCACTGCCGCTTCACGCACCGCATATCCGGGTAGACGCGGAGGCAAGGATGCCACGTGCAAGCGGAGAGAATCATGTCGACCAGAATCATCGGCGCGCTGTGCGCGTCAATATGTATGCTTACCATGGCAGCGGGTAGCTTTGCCGATACTGTGTTGACGCCCGTCGAACACGACGGGGTGACATATGTGACGGGCGGCATCGGTTCTGACGAAGCAGGTGCGTTTCGCGAGGCGGCCTCCCGCTATAACCTGCGGATGACATTCACGTCGAAGACAGGCGAGTACTTGTCCGACGTGGATGTCACGATCTCGTCGGGTATGCGGCATCTCCTCACCGTACGAACGACGGGCCCATTCCTGTATGTGCGTCTGCCCGCGGGCCGCTATACGGTATCGGCACGCGATCGTCACATTCACGAGACGAAGCAAGTGCGGATCGATTCGCATCGAGGCGCCGATATCCGGTTTTACTGGGAAGATCCCGATCAACACGATGTCATGCGCCTGTGCACGGGGTGCGCAAAGGCGAGTCCGTCCATTTCGCAATGACGACGACATCGCGCTGACTACGGGGCGCCGACGCGTTAAGAATCCGGTAAGGAATCTGCCCGAACATGAACGCATCGCTCAGGAGAATCACGATGCGGCCATCCCGTTCATTTCGCGTGCTTTGCGCTCCGTGCCTTTGGGTTGCGACGTTGTTTGCCACCGTTGTCGGTGCACACGCCGACACGACTGCCCGTTTGCTCGACGGCTACACGGCACAGGCAGGCGCCGGCGCAATCCCGTCGCGGGGTCAACAATTCTTCACGTCTCGACATGGGCGCGACTGGAGTTGCGCAAGCTGTCATGGCAACACGCCGACCGGACCCGGCCGGCACGTCGTTACCGGCAAGACCATCGAGCCGCTCGCTCCCGCGTTCAATCCCGCCCGGTTCACTGACGAGGCCAAGACGGAAAAATGGTTTCGCAGAAACTGCAAGGACGTTGTCGGGCGCGAATGCTCGGCAGCAGAAAAGGCAGACGTCCTCAGTTGGCTCATGAGCCTGAAACCTTGATGGCGAATGATCATGAATAACGTCGACCCGACGATTTCGTCGCGCAAAATCGCCGCCCTGCGATGTGTGCGGGCAAGCCTGGCCACGCTGCTGCTGATGTTGCTGCTGCCGCGCGCCGCACTGGCGGAAGAGGAGATGCGCGGCCTCGCGATTCCGTTGCTGCCCAAGTACCGGCAGGAGTGCGCGACCTGCCATATCGCTTATCCGCCCGGGGCGCTGCCGGCCGAGTCGTGGCGCCGCATCCTGAATCGTCTCGATCGCCACTTCGGCACCGACGCGACGTTGGACGCGGCAACGGTGGGACAACTGGAGACCTGGCTGACCGCGCATGCCGCAGCGGGCTCCCGGGCACGTCCGCCGGAGGACAGGATCACGCGATCGTCATGGTTCATCGCCGCACACGATGAAGTTCCCATGTCGTTGTGGCACAGCCCGGCAGTCAAGCGGCCGTCCAACTGTGCCGCATGTCATACCCAAGCCGATAAAGGAAATTTCGATGAACGATTCATCCGCATCCCGGGCGCACGGTGAACCGGAGAAATCACGTCCCGCCAGGATACTGATCTGGGACGCCCCGATCCGCGTATTTCACTGGCTGATGGTCGTTTCGTTTGCCGGCGCGTGGCTTACCGCGGAGAGCGAACGATGGCGGCTGATGCACGTCGCGTTCGGATACACGATGCTGGGACTCGTTTTTTTCCGCGTCGTGTGGGGTGTGGCCGGCACGCGTCATGCGCGGTTCTCGTCGTTCGTGCGTCCGCCGGCAACCGTTATCCGGTACCTGGTGAGCCTTGCAAAAGGCCGGCCGGAACATCACGCCGGCCATAATCCGGCCGGGGCGGTTGCAATTGTCGCCATGCTGGCGACAACGATCGTCACCGTGGCGACCGGCTGGGCAACCTATACGGGAAATGGCGAATCGTTCGGCGATTTCCATGAGGGGGCGGCGAACGCCATGCTGGCGCTCGTTGCGGTACATGTCGCCGCCGTACTGGTCAGCAGCGTCGCCCATCGCGAGAATCTGGCTGGTGCGATGGTGACCGGCTACAAGCTCGGCGCGCCGATTGACGGCATTCGGCGCGCCTGGTGGGGCGTTGCCGCCCTGATGACAGCCGCGGTGATCGCCTGGTGGTGGACACAATGGCGTGCCGCACCGCAGTCCCCCCCGATGGAGCGGCCTGTCGCGACGGAAAGCGACAGGCCCGCGAACGGGGCGGGCCGGGATGCCGACTGACGGCCCCGGGTGGAGCGATACATCGTGCGCATCCTGCTTGTGGAAGACGACATCCTGCTCGGCGACGGCATCCGTGCCGGATTGCGCCAGCAAGGTTTCCAGGTCGACTGGGTGCGCGACGGCGATGCGGCTCAGCGTGAACTGCGTGCGCACGTTCATGCGGCGGCGATCCTCGACCTCGGTTTGCCGCTCGTGGACGGCATGGATGTCTTGCAGCGCATTCGTCGTGACGGCATTGCGCTACCGATCCTGATCCTTACCGCGCGCGATGCCGTGCCTGACCGCATCAAGGCGCTCGACGTGGGTGCCGACGACTATGTGATCAAGCCCGTGGACCTGTACGAACTCGGTGCGCGCCTGAGAGCGCTGGTTCGGCGGGCCCATGGCAGACCGACCGAGCGGCTCCACGCGCAGGACGTCGAACTGGAGCCCGCTTCGCGAACAGCGCGCCGCGCCGGCGTTCCTGTTGCGCTGTCGACGCGCGAATTCGACCTGCTGCACATACTTATGTTGAATGTCGGTCGGGTTTTGTCGCGAGAGCAGATCGAGCAGTATCTGTACAGCTGGGGACAGGAGGTGGAAAGCAATGCCGTCGAGGTGCATATCCATCGGTTGCGAGCCAAGCTCGGCAGCGAGCTGATCCGGACCGTGCGTGGCGTGGGTTACGTGCTGATGCGGGATGCCGCATGAAAGCCATGCTGCCTACACGCTCGTTGCATGGCCGGCTGTTGATACTCGTGCCGGTCGTGGTTCTTGTGGTCTGGCTGTCGACGCTGATGCTGACCTGGCTTGACGCTCGGCGCGAGATCGACCGGTTACTCGACGGTCACCTCGCGCAAGCGGCGGCACTGCTCGTCGCGCAACAGGCGCGGGCGCCGGATGACGACGACAAGGCGATTGACGCGCCGATCCTTCATCCTTACGGGCCCCGCGTGGCATTTCAGGTGTTTCATGACGGGCAGCTTGGCCTGCATTCCGAGAATGCGCCGTCGAAGCCGATGGTGGCATCCGAGCTGACCGGGCGCGATCCGGCTTCCGGATTCTGGACCGTCGGGATCGACGGCGATGCGTGGCGGGTGTTTGTCGTGCGCGAATCGCGCGGCGATGTTCAGGTGTTCGTGGGTGAGCGAATCGATTCACGCCAGGCGATTTTGCGCGCCGTCATGCGCAGCGCGTTCTGGCCAATGGCGGCTGCCTTGCCGTTGCTGGTGCTTGTCATCGGCTGGGCGGTTCGCCGCGGCACGGCACCCCTGCGCGATTTTGGACGAGCGCTGGCGAAGCGGAATCCGCAGGCGCTCGACACGATCCGGCTGGATCGGACGCCGCTCGAGATGCAGCCGATGCTGGATGCGCTGAACCGCCTGTTCGATCGGATTCGCACCGTACTGGACGCGGAACGCCGATTCACTGCCGATGCGGCTCACGAGTTGCGGACGCCGATTGCGGCCGTCAAGGCGCAGGCGCAGGTGGCAATGGCAGAGCGAAATGACGAGCGGCGCCAGCATGCGTTGCGGGGCGTTCTTGAAGGATGCGATCGGGCGGCACGTCTCGTGGATCAGCTATTGCTGCTTTCGCGTCTTGATGCAGGCGCACTGGCAGAGCACGCGTCGGTCGATGTTTCAGCCGTGGCGAGGCAGGTGGTGGCCGAGGCTGCTCCACTGTCGATCGGGAAACGGCAGAAACTGGAGCTCGACGCGCCGCTGCCGTGCATTGTCGGCGGAAACGAAGCATTGCTCGCGTCGATGGTGCGCAATCTGGTCGACAACGCGATTCGCTATAGTCCGCCGCAGGCTCATATTTCCGTGTCGGTTCGCCGCCAAGACCGGTGCACCACGCTGCGGGTCGAGGACAGCGGCGCCGGCATTGGCGACGCCGATCTGCGCAGGCTGGGGGAGCGGTTCTTTCGGCCGACGGGAACTCGGCCGAGCGGGAGCGGCCTTGGATGGTCGATCGTGCGGAGAATCGCGTCGGCGCATGACGCCGACATTCAGGTAGACCGATCGCCCTTGCTTGGCGGACTACGGGTGAGCGTTTCGTGGCCGGATGCCGACGCAACCGGTGCGACCATGCGTTAGACGATCATGCGCGTTGCCGATCAGACAGGACAATTTCAACGCTCGGCCGGAGCTCGCGAAATCGCTCGGTTGCAACCGAAACGGTGCGTTCATTACCTGACGCGCAGAACCATGCGATCACTGACCGAGCGCGCCGCTTCCCGGACCGCCGGGCTGGCCGTGCATGTAGCCCGGGCCCATTCCCGTGCCCATGCCCATGCCTCGCCCCCGATGCATACCCCACATGGGGGACACGTCCGGGAGCTTGATGCCGCGCGCCTTCGCGCGCTTTTGCATCTCGGCATGATGTTCGTCGCGGATTTTTTCGCGCTCGGCATCCGACGCCGCGGCAAGCATACGGGTCCGGTATTCATTCCGCTCGGCCGGCGTCATCAACTGGCTACCGTAGATCATGCCGCCGGCCTCGCTTGCCGGACTGCCAGCGGGCTGACGTGGCTGGGCATCGGCGAAACTGACCGTCATCGCGATCGCGATGCCGAGCAGACAGGTAACGGTGAACGTATTCGCTCTGGACATGACGGTCTCCAAGCCGGTTGAACGTGTTCAACCGTACACGGAAGGGCGGTAAATCCTTTGCCTCAGATCAAGCCCCCCGTGGTGGGCGTCAATACCATCGAAATGCATACCGGCGATCGCGTTCGACGAGCTTTCGACCTGAATGCCGGCGTTCGGCCGTGCCGGAACGCCATGCGTTCCGCCGCCGCGCGTGCGACTTTCGACTTTGTTCAACCTTGGAATATGAGCTGAATCGTGACGTCAAAGAACCCCGATGTTTTTCCGGAAACCGTCGCTGAAGCGACACCGGCGACGGCCGTGGCAGCCACTCGAAGCACATGGGTGAGCGTCGCGGTGAATCTCGCGCTGAGCATCGGACAGGTGGGGATAGGCATCCTGTCTCGGTCGCAGGGTCTCGTGGCGGACGGCATTCATTCGTTATCCGATCTGATCGCGGATTTCGTCGTCCTGGTGGCCAGTCACCACAGCAAGAAGCCCGTTGATGCAAAGCATCCGTACGGACATCAGCGCTTCGAAACAGGCGCATCGCTCGCGCTTGCATTGATCCTGCTGCTGGTCGGGAGCGGCATGCTCTGGTCAGCGATACAGAAGCTCGAGCATCCGGAAGCAATCCCGCGCGTCCACGTTGCCGCGCTATCGGTAGCGATCATCGCGCTTGTCGCGAAGGAAGGCCTGTTCCGTTACATGCTTGCGGTTGCAACCCGGGTGAAATCTAGCATGCTGGTCGCCAACGCGTGGCATGCGCGTTCGGATGCCGCATCCTCCCTTGTGGTCGCGTTCGGCATTGTCGGCAACCTGCTTGGCTATCCGCTTCTCGACCCCATCGCCGCGCTGATCGTCGGCGGGATGATCGTGAAAATGGGCGCCACGTTCGGTTGGGATGCGTTGCACGATTTGATGGATCGATCGGCCGACGCCGAAGATGTACAGGCAATCCTCGCGACACTGCGTACGACACCGGGCGTGCTCGACTTGCACGATCTACGCACGCGAAAGGCGGGCGATCTGATCCTCGTCGACGTGCATCTCGACATCGATGCCGATCTCACCGTCGCACAAGGGCACGATATCGCTGTCGATGCGCGTGCTCGCGTGATGAGGCATCACCGTGTTCTGAACGTGATGACGCACGTCGATCCCCGCAAGCGGGAAAGCGTCACCGAAGTTGCGTCGGAGATTCGAAACGGGTAGACAAAAAACGGGCGGCGGCGCTTTCGTTCAAAACGCCGCGCGCGCTGATGTTCATTCAGAGCGGTGTGGGTGATGGCCACGCCGGAACGTCAACCGACGCTCATTGACCAGCGTGCTCCAATCGAGCTTCATCAGTGCGAAGACGAAGGCGAGCAATACCAGTTGCGTGACGACGAAATATCCGCCGAGGTAAGTCCCTTCGAGCTGGGATTCCACGTCCAGCCGGGTCGATGCAAAGCGACCGAGGTGCGCCCAGATCGCATAGGTCATTGCGCGGCCGATGAAGAATGCCGCGGCGATGACCCTGAGCGGCAACCCGGAAAGGCCATACGCAATAAAGAGGTAGTTGGATGGAAGCGGGCTCAATGCGTAGAAAAAGAACGCGCCGGCAGTCAGCGTCTTGTGCTTCCGAAGCCAGCGGGTGGCGATGCCGATGTTCTCGCGATCGGATTCCATTATCCAGCGGGACCGGACGAGTGACCTCGCGAAGGTCGCCAGAATGACGCGGCCCGTTGTCGCGGCGCCAGCCGCTACGACGGCAAAGATCAGTGGATTTCCGTCGGGCAGATTGAACCCGACCCACGACATCGCCATCCAGGTCGGTGGGGCAAACGCCGGTATGAGATTCAGCAGAAGAATCACGACGAAGAGCACGGCCAGCGTTAACACGATATCGACTCCAGGCCATCCGGCATCACAGTGTCATTGTGCTGACGAAAGGAATCGTCAACTTGACTCACATCAAGCAAGAAGACGTGCCTGGTATTCCGCCGGAGGTACATCGTCCTGACCCATGTCAAGCATCGAGCAGAGGCGCTTCTTAGACTTGATGCAGTTCCAGCTGCGACCGGATTCGGACGCGGCGGTTACATCCCTGCATGAGGATCCGAAACATCGGCATGTCACGAATTCCCCGGTCAATCGATTTTGTGTTGCTGGTCTTTGCGGCCGTTACGCTCGCCGGAGGAGGCATGTGCGTTGCGTTCGGTCTGCCTTCGTTCGCGCGAGTTGTCTGGCTGCTTGGCGCGTTGCCGGTCTTGCTCGCCTTGACCGTATCCATTGCAAAGGCAATCGTGAGGCGGCAGGCCGGCATCGACGTTCTCGCATGGTTGGCGATCGGGCTGGCGATGGCGCTCGACGAGACGCTCACCGCGGCAGTCATTGCATTGATGCTGGCAAGCGGGCGTACCCTCGAACAGTATGCGCAAAACCGCGCACAACGCGAGATGACCGCGCTGCTCAACCGTGCCCCCCGGCAGGCAACCCGATTCGAGGATGGTGAATGGCGTTCTGTCGCTCCGGAAACCATCCGCCCCGGTGACCGGCTTCTCGTGCGAAGCGGCGAGTTCGTGCCGGTTGACGGCACGCTGACCGGCGATGCGGAACTGGACGAATCCATGCTGACGGGCGAGTCATCGACCCAGCGACGACGATCCGGGGAGGGCGCATGCAGCGGTGTGGTCAACGCCAGCGCTCCGTTCGAGATGGTCGCCCGCGCGAGCGTCGGCGACAGCACGTTTGCCGGCATTGTCCGCATGGTCGAAAGTGCACAGCGCGAGCGCAGTCCGGCCGTACGCCTCGCCGATCGCTATGCAGCGTTCTTCGTACTGGTTTCGTTGCTTATCGCGGGTATCGCCTGGCTGGTGACCGGCGACGTCGCGCGCGCGCTTGCCGTGCTCGTCGTAGCCACGCCATGTCCGCTGATCCTGGCAGTGCCGGTAGCAATCGTTTCCGGCATGTCGCGCTGTTCGAAACGAGGCGTTCTGGTCAAAGGTGGCGGCGCGCTGGAACGTCTTGCGCAAGCAACGATTCTTTTCTTCGACAAGACCGGGACCCTCACGGGCGGCCGGGCGCGTATCGTTTCGATCGAGTGCGGCCCGAATGTCGAGGCAGACGATGTGCTGCGTGTCGCGGCATCCCTGGCACAAGCTTCGGGTCATGTCATTTCGGATGCGTTGACGGTCGCAGCGCGGGAACGTCACATCAAACTTTCACCGCCGTCGGCCGTCACGGAAACGGCCGGCGAAGGCGTGACAGGCCAGGTTGACAACCGGACTGTCGCCATTGGCAAGTTCGGCTACGTATCTGCCCGCTCGACGGTTGTGCCCTGGAGCGACGCCTTCCTTCGACGGGTCGGCAGCCAGGGCGGGGCCGCGGTATTCGTCGGGGCGGATGGTGTCATGATCGGCGCAATTCAAATGGCCGACCAGGTGCGGCTGGAAACGCCGAGGGCATTGCGGCTGCTGAAACGTGAAGGCGTCGAGCGCCTCATCATGCTGACTGGCGACCGACGGGACATTGCGGAAGCCGTTGGTGAGCTATTGGGCGTAACGGATGTGCGCGCGGAGCAAACGCCAACGGACAAGCTTGCCGCAATCCAGGCAGCTCGCAAGGAAGGCGTGGTGATCATGGTCGGCGACGGCGTGAATGACGCGCCGGCGCTCGCGGCCGCCGATGTCGGTATCGCGATGGGCGCGCGGGGCGCGGCCGCGTCGTCGGAAGCGGCCGACGTGGTACTGCTGGTGGATCGGCTGGATCGACTCGTGGATGCGATGCGTATCGCTCGACGGTCGCGCCGGATTGCGCTCGAGAGCGTAGTGATCGGCATGTCGTTGTCGGTCGCCGCGATGACGATTGCCGCGTTGGGATTCCTGCAGCCAATCGCCGGCGCGGTGATTCAGGAGATCATCGACGTCGTCGTCATCATCAATGCGTTACGGGCGTCGATTGTGCGCAGGAGGTCGACGGAAGCTCGCCTGGCCGACGTCAATGTCGATGTCGAACAGCTCAAACGCGAGCACGCGGAATTGTCACCGCTGCTGGGCCAGATCAGGGATCTCGCAGATCGCATACCGAAGCTGCCCGGTGAAATAATGACCCGCGAGCTTGCCGATGTCATCGACGCGTTGGAAAAACGGCTATTGCCTCACGAACGATCTGACGAAATCAACGTCTACCCGCGTCTTGCGTCACTTCTCGGCGGCGAGGATCCGCTTGCGGCAATGAGCAGCGCGCACAGGGAGATTTTCAAGATAGTTCGATCGCTCAGGCAGGCGGTCACTGACATACCGCATGACGGACCGGAAGTCATGCAGATGCAGGCGATACAACGCTTGCTATACGGGCTGGATGCAATCGTCCGCCTGCATTGTGCTCAAGAGGAGGAGCTGTTCCACGCAGTCGAAGCAGACGCTTGACGATAAATGCGTCACGCACGAGGCGGATTCACGAGAAGGACCGGTGTCTTCGTGATCCGCGCGACGCGCCCGGCAACGCTACCGACCATCCAGCCCGCGGTGCCGCGCCGTCCATGGGTGCCCATTACGATCATGTCCGCATTCCATTTGATCGCTTCGCGCACGATTACGTGAGAAACGTCGGCGTCGGTTCGATCGGTATGAATCAGTTGTGACTGTGAGTGCCCGGCTACGCCATCGAGTACGGCCGTGGCTTCTTGCAGTACATGTTTTCCTTCGCTGACCAACGCATCCTCCAGTGTCTCGACAGGTACGAAGTCACCAAACGATACGGCGGGATCAAGTACGTATATCGCGCGTAACTCGGTATCGGGTCTCGAGAATTGCATCCCGACTTGCAATGCGTGGCGTGCCGGAGAGCTTCCGTCTACGGCAAACAGCATCCGCCGCGGCAGATGCTCGGCAACCGACGAGAAACCTTCCGGAACGATAAGCAGCGGGCAACGAACAAGTTTGGCAAGCGGACCGGAAACCGTTCCTTCAATCCATCTGCGCAAGCCGTGGTGCTGGCGTGCGCCCACGATCAGGAGTTCGGCTTGCCGGGCTTCCGTGCTTTCGATCAGCGCATGCACGACATCCCCGCCATGCCTGGACAGGTCGATCACTTCCGTGTCGATGGTGATATCGTCGCGCTTCATTTCGCTTTTTGCGCGTGACAGCGAATCGGTCGCGTCTCTGAGCAATTCGTCGCGCGCTGCCTCGAGAAACGCCATGGTCTGCGATCCGAGCGGAACGAGTGTTCTCGGATTTTCCGCAACGCTCACGATCTGTACCGATGCATTCGACGGAACGATACGTTTGGCATAGGCGAGTGCATGCTCGGTTGCGATCGAGCCGTCGATCGCGATGACTACCCTTTGGGGAGGGCGTCCCGCCGGTAAGGTTGGGGTGCTGGTGCTCATGAATGTCTCCTGGTGGCAACCCGAGGTCATGCATAACGTGATTTTTCGCACGTACGGCTTGTCCCGGTTTGATCCTGGTCAAGCGCAGTCACGTTCAGGGTCGGTGCGTCGCGAAGAAACGCGATCGATTCGTAGCATGTCTCCCGGATCCGCCATGGATTGAAGTGTCGGAGGATTTTCAGGAAATTCGATGGGCCCGATGTGACGACGCTGGCGCATCACGGGTACCCCGTCCAGGTTGACGTGACGATCGGGACGACCGCCGCCGATCGGTTAAGCAGGAGCGCGACGAAGGCTGCCTGCGCTAGTCATCACCGGCGCCGAACATGCGGGTCGCGTCGTCGTAGGTGTAGAGCCCCGAAGCACGGCCCCAGTCGATGACGGTTCGCAGCGTATCCGCGGCGTCCTGCCGGTTGAGGTGATCTTCCAGCTCGAGCTCGAAACGTTCGCGCGGTGCCCGATGCCCGTCACGCTCGTCGAGGACGGCCCGGATGTGGCCGGCAAGCGGGACGAAGTGCTCGAGATGCTCGCGCAACAGCCGCTTGCGGTCGGCCGCACGTCCCTGCGCATAGACCCGGCCGGCGGCGGTCAGCCGTATCGCTCCGTCGCGCAGTTCCGCGAACGCCAGGATATGCAGCGCGGCAGCGGCGGGCAGCAGTTCGTTCACCTTGAGCAGCGGCCCGGCGATCTTCGACAGCTCGGCGTAGCCGTTGCTCGAACCGGCGGCAAGCGTCTCGATGAAGCCGTCGATGCGGTGGCTCGACACCACCGGCAACCGTTGCGTGAAATCGGCCAGCCCCTTGCTCTGCGCATCGAGCGATTCGACCAGCCGCGCGGTCAGGATGGCGTAGATTTCGTTGGCAAGCGCCTGGAACTGGCTGTCGAGACGCTGGCGCGGATGCGGCAGCGGAATCCCGAGTTCGGCGACGATATGACCGGGATGCGCGCCCAGCACGAGCACGCGGTCGCACATCTGGACCGCTTCCTCGATGTTGTGCGTGACGAGCAATACCGCCTTGGTCGGCAACTGCCGCGCGGCCCAGAGATCCAGGAAATCCATGCGCAGCGTGTCGGCGGTCAGCACGTCGAGCGCCGAGAACGGCTCGTCCATCAACAGCAGCGCCGGTTCGCCGACCAGCGCGCGCGCAAACCCGACGCGTTGCCGCATGCCGCCCGAGAGTTCGCGTGGAAACGCGGACTCGAAGCCGTCGAGACCGATCAGTTCGATGACCGACAACGCGCGCCGGCGAATCACGTCGCGCGGCAAGCCGCTCGCATCCAGTCCCAGCTCGACGTTGTCCAGCACGGTCAGCCACGGGTAGAGCGCGAAGGTCTGGAACACGACCCCGATTCCTTCCGCCGGTCCCGCAAGCGGCGCGCCGCGATAACGGACCTGGCCGGACGAGGGCTGGACGAGGCCGCCCGCGATGCGCAGCAGCGTGGATTTACCGGACCCCGACCGCCCCAGCAAGCCAAGAATCTCGCCTTCGCGCAGCGTCAGGTCGACGCCGGCCAGTACCGGCAGCGGCGCGCCCGAGGGTTTCGCGAACGACATGCAGATATCGTGCAGTTCGATCACGGGCGGCGCTTCGCGAATGGCCGGCGCGGCGTCGGGCTGAATGGAAGCAGGCGTAAGCTCGGACATGGGCGGACTCAATCCAGTCGGGCGCGGCGTTCCGCATACGCATAGAGCGGACGCCACAGCAGGCGGTTGGTGGCGATCACCAGGATCGACATCATCGCGATGCCGAGTGCGATGCGCAGGTAGTCGCCCGCAACGGTCATGCGTGCGATATAGGCGCCGAGCCCGCCTCCGTCGAGCGCGGTCGGCCCCCAGCTGACCGCTTCGGACACGATGCTGGCATTCCACGCGCCACCCGACGCCGTGATCGCACCCGTGACGTAATACGGAAAAATGCCGGGGAGCACCACCTTGCGCCACCACGCAAGCGGCCGCAGGCGCAAGCTCGCGGCGGCTTCCCGCAGATCGTCCGGCAGCGCGGTCGCGCCCGCGATCACGTTGAACAGGATGTACCACTGCGTGCCCAGGATCATGAGCGGGCTCAACCAGATCTTCGGTGCGAGGCCGAAGCGCACGATCAGGAAGACCGCCACCGGAAACAGCAGGTTGGCGGGGAATGCCGCGAGAAACTGCGCAATCGGCTGCACGCGCTCCGTCATCCTTGGACGCAGTCCGATCAGCACCCCGAGCGGCACCCAGACGATCGACGCGACCACGATCAGCACGACGACCCGCGACAAGGTCAGCAGGCCGTCGTGCGCGACGACGGCGACATCGTTCCAGACGAGGCGCGGCACGGCGACGCGCAGCAAGACCGAGACCAGGTACGCGAGGCCGGCGGCGCACGAGGCCAGCCAGATCGCGTCGCCCGCGCGCCGGGACAAGGACAGACGCAGCGCGAGCGCATGCCGCGGCAACGCGAGGCGCGCGTGCGCGGCCCGCTGCAGGATCGAGCCGAGCGGTGCGCTTGCCTGCCGAATCAGGCTGGAACGCCGCAGCAGATCGAGCACCCAGCTGTGCGGCGCGCTTCGGCTGACCGTCTGCTCGAAGCGGAACTTGTCGGCCCAGGCGACCATCGGCCGAAACAGTAACTGGTCATAGAGCGCGATTGCGACGGTCATGGCGAGAATCGCATAGCCGACCGCGCGGAGATCGCGCTGCGCGATCGCTTGCGCGACATACGAACCGACGCCCGGCAGCGCGATTCGCAGGTTGCCGACCGAAATCGCTTCGGAGGCAACCACGAAGAACCATCCGCCCGACATCGACATCATCGTGTTCCAGATCAGCCCGGGCATAGCGAACGGCACTTCGAGCCGCCAGAATCGCTGCCAAGCCGACAGCCGCAGGCTGCGGCTCGCTTCGTCCAGATCGTGCGGCACCATCCGCAGCGACTGGTAGAAACTGAACGCCATGTTCCATGCCTGGCTGGTGAAGATCGCGAAAATTGCCGCCAGTTCGGCACCGAGCACATTGCCGGGAAACAGCGACACGAAAAACACCACCGTAAACGACAGATAACCGAGAATCGGCACGGATTGCAGGACGTCGAGCAGCGGAATCAGCACCATTTCCGCGCGGCGGCTCTTCGCGGCGAGCGTCGCATAGGTGAAGGTGAAACACAGCGAGGCGAACAACGCGGCCAGCATGCGCATCACCGTGCGCAGCGTGTATCCCGGCAATGCGCCGGGCGCGAGCGTGACGCTTGCGTGCTGCGCGATCACGAGCGGGCCGACCATCTGCCGCGCGCCGGCGCCGACGAGCACCACCAGGCCGAGCACCAGCAAGACGGCAAGCGGGTCGCGCCAGTCGGGCGCGCGCGGGTACCAGCGTCCGCCGTGCAGGATGTCCGCATGGTGCTCCAAAGTGGCCCCCCCGTTCCGTGTCGTCACATCGTCGGCCACGCTTGCCGGCGGGCCATTGACATGGGTCAAGCATCGCCTGGGCCGCTCGGGACAGCCGACGGCGCCGGGTGGCCGGATCGGGGGCATGCGCGCGGATGAGGTGTCGCCGGGCGGGTGCGGTCCGGCCGGTTGCGCGCGCAGGCGCCCGGGTCATGCGCCGCCGCCGCGAATCCGCCCGGCTCCTGTAAACCGTCGCGACATCAACGGGGCGCGTTGAGATGGATCAATCCCGTTGCCGGATCCCTGAATACTCTGCGAAAGAGGGTGCGCAAACGCGCGTGGACGACGCTTTCGCGCCGCCATGCCGGATTCGCGGCACAGGGCGCCGCCTCGGCCAGGCTGCATCGACGCATGCACCGGCCGGTCAATCGCATTTACCGTCAGGTCTTTCTCATGGAATACAAGGATTACTACGAAGTGCTGGGCCTGGCGCGCGACGCGACGCAAGACGACATCAAGCGGGCGTATCGCAAGCTCGCGCGCAAATATCACCCCGACGTCAGCAAGCATCAGGATGCCGAAGCGAATTTCAAGGAAGTCGGGCAGGCCTACGAGGTATTGAAGGACCCCGAGAAGCGGGCCGCCTACGACAGACTCGGCGCCGGCTGGCATGGCGGCGAGGCATTTCGCCCACAGCCGAACTGGGACGAAGGGTTCGAATTCAGCGGAGCCGGCGCGCCGCCCGACTTCGACGACTATCTGGCGTCGATCTTCGCCGCCGGGCGGGCCAGGCCGGATGGGTCGCTCAACGCCGGGCGCGATCACCATGCAAAGCTCGTCGTCGATCTGGAAGACGCGTATCGCGGCGCGCAGCGCGTCATTTCGCTGAGCGTGCCGGTCGTCGACCCGCAGGGACACGTGCGGCTGCAACCGCGGACGCTGAATGTCTCCATCCCGAAAGGCATCCGGGCCGGACAGTTCATCCGGTTGGCGGGACAGGGTGGTGCAGGGCATGGCGGCGCTGCACCCGGCGACCTGTATCTCGAGATCGCGTTTCGCGACCATCCGCGTTTTCAGGTGAACGATCGGGATGTGACGGTCGATCTCCCGGTCGCGCCGTGGGAAGCGGCACTCGGCGCCATGGTCACGACGCCGACTCCCGACGGCGAGGTCGCGGTGACCGTGCCCGGGAATTCGCCATCCGGAAGACGGCTGAGATTGAAAGGCAAGGGTATTCCCGGCGATCCGCCCGGCAACCTGTACGTGAAGCTGAATATTGTCCTGCCGCCCGCCGACAGCGAGCGGAGCAAGGCCGCCTACGACACCATGCGCCAGTCGTTCGATTTCGACCCGCGCGCGCATTTTTACGGGTGACGCATCATGAAAGAATCCGAAACCGCCTGTCTGCAAGGACAGGTCATCGACGAGCGTGTCGAACTGACGTTCGTCGAGCTGTGCCGGATCAGCGGCGCGTCCGAGGAGGAGCTGACGCTGTGGGTCGCCGAGGGCGCACTCGATCCGATGGGCGCGTATCCGCGAGAGTGGCGTTTCAGCGGGGCAGTGCTGCGCCGTGTCGCGATCGCGCAGCGCCTGTCCCGGGATCTGATGATCAACCCGCCCGGCATCGCGCTCGCACTCGATCTGCTCGACGAGATCGATGCGCTGCGCGCCCGCACCCGGGCCACCCCGGCCGCGCATCGGGAATCGGGGCCGCCCGCGGGCCCCGCCTGATTCAACTCAAGGACACGAACCGGTCTCGGGCGCCTGTCGAGCGGACTGGCGGACGTTGCGCGGGCTGATCGCGAGCGCCGCGCCCGCCGTCCCGATTTCCGGCGTCCGGGCGCGCACGGTGGCAGCGGGTGTCGATCGACGCGGTGGTCGACCGATGGGCTTGATGTGCGTCAAGGTGCTCGGTGACCCGAGGGGCGAGATTGATCACGGGGACGGCCACGACGAAGCGCGGCCGCCACGACTGCGGCCCGGGGAGAATTGATCATGGGAAACGATCTTGGAAAGGAGATGCGAGCGGAAGAGTCGCAGCGCGTATCGGGCGGCGACGATGTCGGCCTTCGGGAGTATGTGCGGCGCATCTACAACTATATGGCCGGGGGCCTGGCGCTGACGGGCGCCGTTGCCTACCTAGGCGCATCAACCGGGTTTTACCGGTCGATCGTCGGAACGCCCCTTTTCTGGGTCGTGCTGTTCGCACCGCTGGCGCTGGTCATGTTTCTGAGCTTCCGCATCGAGCGCATCGGCTTCGGCACGGCGCAGGTCAGCTTCTGGGCCTACGCCGCGCTGGTCGGGCTCTCCCTTTCCGGCATCTTCCTCGTTTACACGGGCGAGAGCATTGCGCGCGTATTCTTCATCAGCGCGGCCACTTTCGGTGCAACGAGCCTCTATGGCTACTCGACACGGGCCGATCTCTCCCGCTTCGGCTCCTTTCTGTTCATGGGGCTGATCGGCATCATCATCGCGGGGCTCGTGAATCTCTTCCTGGCTTCCTCGGCGCTGCAGTTCGTCGTTTCCGTGATCGGCGTGCTCGTGTTCACGGGACTCACCGCGTACGACACGCAACGCATCAAGCGTATCTACATAGCAGGCGAAGAGGGCGAGATCGCCGGCAAGAAGGCGATCATGGGGGCGCTTGCGCTCTATCTCGACTTTCTGAACCTCTTCTTGATGCTGCTGCGGCTCTTCGGTAGCCGCCGCAGCTAGGCGAGCGATTGCGGATCGGGACAGGCGGCCGGGCCGCGATGAGCCCGGTCCGGCTCTCCGCAACCGGCCGCACGTCACGTCGGTTTGGTTTGAACGTTGACGCCGCCCGACGCCTCGAGCGCGGCGAGTCGGGCATCCATCAGCTCCGCATGCAGCTTGATCGCCCGGATCAGAAATTGAACATCCTCGTTTTCGCTTTTCGAAGCAAGGTCATCAAATTCGGCCCACAGCTCCTTTACCCGTTCGGCACGCATGGCAACTCCTTTGACGTGTGTATGGATGACGTTGTACGGCAGGCGGGAACACCGTTGACGCCGTATGAACAGCATCGCCACTGGCCTGCCTTGCGTGCTGATCTGGATCAAGGGGGCACCACGTCGGGGTATCGCTCGACATTCGGCACCGGGCTCGAACGGGCCTTGTCTTGCCGGAAGCGCGCGTGCCGCGGCGATCGGCCATGTCGCTGAGCTTTGTACGACAGCGTGCAGACGAGACGCGTTCATGGCCCCATGCTTTCAAACAAATCGGCGCCAGTGAATCGCACGCCGTTCCGGGTTCGTTCACCTGCCGAGTGGATGGGTGTTTGTCATGATCAAAGTGGTGATTTCCGACGCGCATGCTGTCATGCGGGCCGGTGTGCGCAACGTCCTCGAGGAGGCCCACGGCTTCGATGTCGCAGGTGAAGCGACAGATGGGGCCGGCACACTCGAACTCGTGTGCGCTGTGAAGCCGCGCGTGCTGTCGCTCGGATTGATGATGTCCGGTATTCACGGAGTCGACCTTATCAGGCAAATCAAGAACGAGCACCCGGATGTCCGGGTGCTCGTTCTGACCGCGCATTCCGCACAGACCCATGCAGTGCGCGTTTTCAGGGCCGGGGCTTCGGGATTTCTTTCAAAGACCTGTTCGAACTCGGATCTGACCGATGCGGTTCGAAAGCTTGCCGACGGCGGGGTATACGTGAGCACGATGGTGGGCGATCTGTTGGCGCAAGTCATTAACGGCGACGGTGAGGCGCTCGCTCATCATCGCCTGACTGCGCGGGAGTTCGAGGTCCTGGTTGGTTTGGCATCCGGACAATCCATTTCGCAGACGGCAGGTAGCCTGGACATCAGCATCAAAACGGTCAGCACATACAAGTCGCGCATTATGGAAAAACTGGATCTGGCCAATGAATCGGACATGATTCGTTTTGCGCTACGTCACCAGTTGCTGGATCTTGGCGACAACACGCTCGGGTAGTCGATCGCTACTATGGGTGGCACGCCATTCGTGTGAGAAATCGCACGGCAGATCCTGCCATGCAGCTTCTGCATTGAAATCCGGTGTGATACCAGGTCAGGTCGGCGCCGGTTTCCTCCGCGACGATCGGGATCCGCTGCGCGACATCTTCGCCGCCCGGTTCGACATTGGCGATCTTCGGCGTGCCGGTTACGCCGCGCGCAGCGATGCGCTCCGCGGCGGCGTCGGTGAGTGAGCCGCGCGCTCGATTCCGACGCAAGCGTCAGTGCGGCGTCGATCGAGTTGGTGTACCGCATCGCGCACCGCGATCCACGCTTCGTTGGTCGGCTCGACGACGACCGTCACCGCGCTCGTGGCCTACAGGATCCGGCCGAGCGCGTCGTGCGACAGATGCTCGACCTCGAGCAGGTGGAGCACGACGCCGGGATCGGGCGGGTACTCATCATCAGGCTCAGACTTCGCACGAGCGGTGTGATTGATGTCATGCCGACTCGTACTTAGGATAGCGTCATAATTTGACATAATGAAAGTTAGCGTACGAAAATTTGTAGTAGGAGTGCCTTTGATTTCCACGCATTTTTCCGGTCAGCTGCCGTTAGGCCCAGTAAGGCTTTGACTCCTTTGTCGGCATTATCGCCGGCTCGGGCCCCGGACGACCCACTTGTCCGGCTGCCCGAATTTGCGCGCCCACCTCGCATCAGTTGCCGTTCGTCTCTCCGGACGATTCATGTCGCGTATAGACCGCAAGACCCCACGTCAAAAGCGCGGCGAGCGCGAGCGACACCGACATCGCCAGCATTCCCGGTGCATACGAATGCGTCGTGTCCTTGAGCACGCCGACCATCCACGGGCCGACGTAGCCGCCGAGGCTGCCCATCGAGTTGATGAACGCCATGCCACCCGCCGCCGCGATCCCGGTCAGATATCGCGACGGCAGGCTGTAGAACGCAGGCCGCGCCGCGCTCAACCCGATCACCGCGAACACCATGCCGACGAGCGCGGGCAGCAGCGACGAAAAAACGACGGCGAATATCAACCCCGCGGCGGAGACGACGCACGCCAGCGCGAGATGCAGCAGGTGCCTGCCGTGACGCTCCATCAGCCTGGCCCACACGATCATGACGACCGCCGCGACGAGATACGGCACCCCCGACAGCAGGCCCACCGAGAACGTCGACAATCCGTGCCCCTTGAGCATCAGCGGCAACCAGATCGCAATGCCGTTGATGCCGATCCAATAGCAGAAGAGAATGCCGACCATGAACCAGACCCTCGCGTCGCGGAGCACGGCGCCGAAATTCCTTTTCGGCAGTTCGGCCGATTCCCGGGCCAGGACTTCGGAGAGCGCCGCGGATTCCTCCCGCGTCAGCCAGTCGGCCTGTTCGGGGCGGTCGCGCAGGAGCCACAGGGTCAGCAGGCCGAGCAGGCACGCAGGCAACCCTTCGACGATGAAAAGCCATTGCCAGCCCTTGAGCCCCCCTGCCCCGTCCAGTTGCATGATGAACGCCGCCAGCACGCCGCCCACTACCGACGACAATGGAATCGCGACCAGAAACCACGCCAGCACGCGCACACGCCACGCTTTCGGAAACCAGCACGACAGATAGAACAGCACGCCGGGAAAGAAGCCCGCTTCGGCCGCACCGGTCAGCACGCGAAGCACGTAGAAGCTGGTCGGCCCCTGGATGAACGCACAGGCGGCGGACAGCAGCCCCCAGCTGATCATGATGCGGGCCAGCCAGCGCCGCGCGCCGAACCGATAGAGCGCGAGATTGCTCGGCACCTCGAGCACGCAGTAGCCGACGAAAAACAGACCGGCGGCCATGCCGAACTGGCTGCCGGTCAGGCCGAGATCGCGGTTCATCGTCAGCGCCGCAAAGCCGATGTTGGTGCGATCGATGTAATTGAAGAAATAGCCGATCGCCAGCAGCGGGACGAGACGGATCAGGTTCTTGCGCAACGCGCGCTGAAGCGCGGCGTCTTTCGTCACATCCGGTCGGTCGTGCGCAATAGAGAGCGTCGATGCCATGGGTTCACCTGAATCCGAAGAAGTGAGCGGGATTGTCGACCAGCATCTGGATGCGGCGCGTCTCGTCCGGCACGATCCGTGCGATCAGATCGACCAGGTCGCCGTCGTCCGGCATCGGATGGCTCAGGTTGACGTGCGGCCAGTCGCTGCCCCACAGAACGCGCTCGGGCGCGTGTTCGGCAAAGCGGCGCGCGACAGGCAGAGTGTCCTCGAACGGCGCCCCGGCCTTCGACATCCGGTCTGCGCCCGACAGCTTGACCCATACGTTTCCCGTATCGAGCAACGCACACAACGCCCGCACCGACGGGCTGTCCGCCCCTTCGTCGATGTCGAGACGCGCCATGTGATCGATGACAACCGGCATGTCGAGCGAACGGATGAACGGCGAAAACTCGATGATGTCCTGCCCGGACACGTGAATCGCCAGATGCCAGCCGAGCGGCCTGATGCGCGCGGCAACCGTCCTGACCGCGTTCAAATCCGGACGGCCGCCGAGATGCGCAAGGAAGTTGAACCGTGCGCCGCACACCCCGTTCGCGTCGTACTCCGCGAGGAGCTCATCGGGATCGCCCGGCCGAACGAGTGCGACACCCTTGTAACGCCCGGCTCCGTCGCGCAACGCGTCGAGCATCGGCCGATGATCGAACCCATGGCCCTGGCTCTGCACGATCACGGCGCGCGAGAAGCCGAGGCGCTCGTGCAGTCGTCGCAACGCAGTTTCGGGTGCCGCAGATGGATCGAAACTGCGGTCGTCGGGCAGCGGATAGCGGTCGAACGGCCCGAACACATGACAATGCGCGTCGCAGCTGTTTGCCGGCAGGCGCAAGACCGGGCGACGCGGTTCCGCCAGCGGCGGCGGAGAAAATTTGAGTGAGTGCCCCGAGGAATTCGGAGAAGGCATGGTCATGTCGACAGATTCCTTGAAGGTAGGCGAAAGGTACGGGTACCGCACCGGAGAACGCATCGTTCGGCGCGCGCGCGTGGTGCGAATCCGGCATTCGTACGCACGTAGTCGGGCGCGAGACTGCGCGTGTCCGATCGAGGCGATCGAGCTGTGCGATCAAGTCTTGAAGTCTTGATTGGTAGTTCGGAATCCTGTATTCAAGGCCGAACTGGTTGCAGATCGGGCACGCCGATCCGACACAAGCCCCATCTGCATTTACGGGTCGGCTGACAGGCCGGAATCACGCAGGTACGGCGTGTAGACATTGAATACCGTCAGGGAGTGGCCGGCTGCGCCCCGGCGCGTCGCGTCGAGGAGTGCGTGCTCCATGGGCGCGACGAGCGCGGCAATGAACCATGCGATGCCTGCCGGTACTGCGCTTTGATGCGGGCCGTCGTGCGTCGGCTGAACGCGTGATTCGAAAAATCCGCGAAGCTGAAGCACCTCGTTCGACGAGGCCAGTTGACGTTGCAGCCCCCCGGCGACATCCAGCGCGTCGCCATGCGTCTCGACCGGAATGCCCATCACGACGAGCCGCGACGTTTCCCATCCGGCATGCTGGATCGCCGTGGTTCCGGCAAGCGCCGTTGCCACGACGCGGCGTCGGCCCACCGTGCGCGACATGATCCGGCGTGTCCAGGGCGTCGATTGCCTGCCCGACATCGAACGATACGCGTCGCTTCGCAGCACGTCGACGCTCGCCAGATCGTAAAGCGCCATCCAGCGGGGCCACCCTTGCACACATACCCATCGCGAAGCCGCGATGCATCCGGGCAGCGATCGGCGCTGGGGGAAATGTTCGGTGTCATACCAGTCGTTGAACTCGTCCTCGAGATCGGACGGCGGTTCCATCATGACCATCAACATGGCGCTCGGCAGCGTCGTGGCATCGTGCAAGCTCGTCTCCTGTTTATGCCAGTCACTGTGAACACTTTTCCCGGGATTGACCAAAACCTTTTATCGATAGAAACCTATAACCGGAATGAATAGGTCCGCACGGATCTGCCGTATGCGGACCGTCTCGGCGGACGTCGAGCTATTTGGCGGGCGGCAGGTCGACCTCGAGAAACACCGCCGGAACCGAGCCGGTATTGCGCAGCGCGTGCGCGCGCGGGCCGGACGTGGTGTAGGCCTGACCTGCCAGTGCTTCCCGCGGTGCCTGGGCGCCGTCGAGATATTCGGTCACGGTCCCGCTCAGAACATACGAGACGGACGGCCGATCGCGATGGCTGTGCATCGGTAATACGCCGCCGGGCTGAATGGTGACTTCGCGCATTCGCAATTCGCGACTGCCGCCCGCCGCCAGGAACTCGGCGCTCAACGGGATCGACCCGAGCGTCTTCCCGTCGACGCCGACCCGCTGCGAGGGCAGCGCCTGCGCATGCGAGATGCTCCAAGCCAGTGCCAGTACCGCGCCGACGAGATGGTGCCAACGCAACTTGTCCAATTTACGATGCATGATCGATTCCTCAAATGGTCTTTCATTACCCGAATGCACGCTCGCGCGCATCATCGCATCGTCTTCGCGATCCACGAGTGGATCACGGCGGCGACGTCCAGGTTGTTTTTTTCCTGCATCATCAAGTGCCCGTTGCCGTGAATGCCTATTGCGTCGAGGCGCACGAATGTCGTCTTCACACCGGCCTGTTCGAGAAATGACGCCGTACAGTGGTCATAGGGCGCGTGATAGGACGCCTCGCTGATCAACACCAGCACCGGCACATGCTGAAGATTCACGAGCTTGCGGGCCGGCTCCTTCTGGAGCCAGCATTTCGTCAGATCCTTTCCGTCTGGTGTGTCCTGCTGTTCGATCGTCAGCTGCGCCGGGTCGGTGACGGGCGGGTCGTACTGAACGGGAATGTTCGTCAGCCCCCACGCGAGTTCGGGTTTCGCTTGCGTGGCGTTCTGGAACGGCGGCCCCGACGGCTCGACCGATACGATCCCCTTGACAAGCTGCGGCCTGGTGTCGGCAATCGACCAGCCGAACAGGCCGGCCTGTGAATGGACGAGCAGGATGGCGGGTCCGATCTTGTCGAGCAGCGCGGCCGCCGCATTTTTGACGAGCAGTTCACTCTGCACGTTGTCGGCAAGCGACGGCACGAGTGCGGCATAGAACGCATCGAACACCGGGTCGCCACGCCGCCCGGCATCGGGCCATTGCGTGTGCTTTTCCGCCTGCGGCCATCCCTTGTCGCGCTCCGGCGACGTAAAGAGGCGCTGCGCCATCGCGACATCGGTCACCCGAAACCGGCGATCGGCGTCCGTCGACCAGGACGAGCGGCCGCGATCGGGCTGATCGATCATGTAGACCACGTAACCCTGATCGACAAAGTAGTCGGCCCACCCTTTTCGCCCGTCCGCCGTGCTCATCCAGTTCGTCGCCGTCTGGCCGAGACCGTGAAGAAACACGATCGGATACCGATGCGTGATGCGTGCGGGCGCCCAGCCCTCGACATACATCTGTCCGTCCATCGTCGTCTTGCCGTCCGTCTCGACATACCGCCCGCCGACATAGAACGACGCATGCCGCGTGACTTTCGTCGGGATGAACTGCTACGGACCGAACTCCGCCGCGGACGCCATACCGCCTGCGGCGGACGTGATCGCCACGGCCGTCGCCAGACAGGCCAGCGTCCGGCATCGTCTGAGATGTCTGAATACCATCGATACGTTCCTCGCTAACAATGCAAAATAGATTAGTACCCGAGCCCTTCACCCATTCGATAGGACACCGGCTCGTTCGTTTGCTCGTGAAGGCGATCGGTCAATACCAGGTCGTACGGCAGGCGAGCGACAGGGCCGGACTCGCCGGTCAGGACATCGACGATCGCGTCGGGCGTCGCACCGAAATTGGCGACGATCGCCGTCGCGCGGTTCGCGATACCGGACAGGTCGATCGGGCGCTCCATGTATATCGACGC
Source organism: Burkholderia sp. LFS061 (assembly GCF_047978125.1). NCBI lineage: Bacteria > Pseudomonadati > Pseudomonadota > Betaproteobacteria > Burkholderiales > Burkholderiaceae > Burkholderia > Burkholderia sp. LFS061. Next base: position 55,967 of record NZ_JBFPFS010000005.1, read on the forward strand.
GATGGTCGGCACGGCGGCGGCGGTTTTCTCAAGCATGGCGAACGCCGGATCGTCCGCCCTGAAACGCGTGCTGCCTTCGCGGTACCGTGCACCGAAGAAAAAGTTCGGATGCAGCACCTCGAACGGCGTCGCCATACCGACGACGGCAAAATCCGCTTCCTCGGGATGCCGCACGACCGTGAACCCGCGCCGTCGCATGGCCTCCGCGTCGAACCCATACACGAATACCTTCGTCATCGTCCGGCTCACCGGCAGCAGATGGCGGCTATTCTTCAGCAATACCTGCGAGCGGTGCTGCGCATCGAGTGCGATCCGCCTGAATTCGGCATTTCCCACGATCGACGAGGCACGGCCGGCATCGACGTACGGATCCTCGAAGAGCCCCTGCTCGAACTTCTGCGTCATGATTCGCCGCACGGCCGCATCGACCCGCGACACGTCGAGTCTTCCGCTCGTGACGAGACCCACGACGATCTCCGGGTCGCTCGTGCCGCCGAACTGGTCGACCCCCGCGTCGATCGCCTTCAGGTAACGCCCGGCCTTGTCGAGCGCTTCGACACCCCACGGCATCGCAATGTCGGAGAACTGCGGCTTCTCGCCGGGACTCGCGCCGTTCCGGCATACCCGCGTGCAGTCGTCGGTGATCTGCCAGTCGGACAGTACGACGCCGTCGAACCCCATGCGGCCGCGCAATACATCGGTCAACATGGCTCGGTTGAATCCCATGCCAACCGGATCGACCGGTTCGGCGCTGCCGCGCACGCGAAATGGCGCCGCAGGCATCCCGTACGAAGGCATCACCGCGCCGACCCGCGCGGCGAATGCGCCGGTAAACGGCATAATGTGCCGCTCGATGTTCGCCCCGTCGATATCGAGCAGGCGTCCGTAGTAGTTATGTGCGTCCGCCCCGTCGTTCATCGTCGCGCCATAGCCGACCCAGTGCTTGATGACCGACACGACGCTGCTCCGGTGAATCCCGGATTCGCCGTCCTGCATGCCGGTCACATAGGCGCGAACGAATCGCGCTGACGCCGCCGGATCGCTTCCAAACGTTCCGCTGCTGCGATGCCAGCGCGGATTGGCGGCCAGGTCGGCTTGCGGCGACAACGCCATCCGGATGCCGACTGCCAGGTATTCCCGGCGCACGCTGTCGGCGAACCGACGGACCAGTTCCGGATCGCCCGTCGCCGCCATGCCGGCGGGATCCGGCCATTTCGTGAAGGCGCCGGCGTCGACGCTTACACCCTGTGCATACGAGAACTGGCTGCGCGGATCGCTGCTGATCGTGACGGGGATCCCGAGGCGCCCCTGCTCTGCAATCGCCTGCAGCGCGTTTTGCTGATTCGCCAGGCTCGCCGGGTCGGCTTTGAGCCGGTTCAGAAAGAACGTCACGTGACGGTCGAGCACGAGGCGGCCGACGGCAGCCGTGTCCCATGCCGAGCCGGCTCCCGGCACGCCCGCCGCCTCTTTCGCCGGTGGATTCGCGTGCATCATCGCGCCGGCCTTTTCCTCGAGCGTCATTCTTGAAACGAGATCGGCAGCCCGCACCGCAGCGGGCCGGCGCCAATCCTTGTACGGCTCCAGCACGCCGCTGCGGTCCAGATCGCGGAACAGCAATCCGTCGGCGTGGATCAGCGGAATTGCACCGCCGGCGAGTTTGACCTGCTTCGAGGATTCCGGGCGCGAGGTTCCGCACCCGGCCACTGCCAGAATGGAGAGCAACAGTACGCCGACTACACCAGAGATGGATCTCGATCGAATCACCTGGGTTTCATCCTTTTCCGAAAGGTACTGAAGGAGAAATTCGCCGAAGTGAACTGCAACCTGCCAGTCGCTCCGGCACGATATGCGCCGCCTTTACAATCGATCGCCGTACTTCAGAAGCGATGGCTGACGCCGAGCTCCGCACCGACGAGCAGGCGCCCAACCGGCTGCGTGCCGAAGCCGAATGCATCGCCGCCCTTGTTGCTCAGTCGCACGACCGTTCCATACGTGCTCGTCCTCTTGGAAAGCGCGTACGTGTAGCCCACTGCGACCTGGGTGGCGTGATTTGCATCGATCGAGGTCTTGCCCAATGCACCGGATTCACTCACACGCGTGAAGTTGGCGCGAAAGGAAAGAAACGGATTAACGGGTACGATCACCCCGGCTTGCGCTATCAGCCGGGACGCTTCCAGATACTGGTTGCGCACCGCCGACCCCAGTAATGTCAGGTACTTGAGGTCATAGCTGACCGCAAAGCCGGTGCGCTTGAGCGGCCCCTGCAGACCGTCGAATACGCCGAATGCCGCCGTGACGTTGACGGCGTCGTTCGCATAGCCGACGCGGCCGCCTGCATACCGCTTCGCCCGCTCGCCTCCACCCAGCGCATAGGCAGCCTGCGCGTAAAATCCGCCGAGACGGGGCGGCGTGTAATACGCAATCATGTTGTCGGCACGAGCCCAAAGCCCGGTCGCCTCGATGCCACTGCCGAACGCCGTCGAATAGAATTTCCCCTGGTCGGCCAGACCGCTGACGCCGAACGTGTCGAACTCCCCGAACGACGTATAGCTCGGCGTCAGGTCGTGGCCCATTCGCAGTTCGCCATAGCGGTCGATCACGCTCAACGTCGAACGCCGGTTCCAGTAGCGGGACGGATTGCCCGTGCCGTCATTGAAGTTCACCGTGCCCTCCAGCCAGGCGCGCACCTTCGTTCCTCCTCCGATATCCTCGTCCGCCCGAAAGCCGAGCCGGCTCGCGGCAAGTCCCCCGCTTCCGATCGAATAGGCGGCATCCGCCCCGTTGCCTATCCGCCTGACCGACGCGTCTGCCACGCCGAAAAGTGTCGCACTGGATTGTGCGGCGGCAGCTCCTGAAATCATCAGCAGTCCCATTATCTCGATCCTTCGACTTCTCATCGACCATCCCCAGAAATTCGTATCGTTGTACTTATTGATCTGAGATCGCCAGCAGACATTTGAGGTCCGTGTGCCGACCCTGACCGGCCATGCCACTGCACCTGAGAGCGCAAGGGACATGCCATCTGCGCCCCATCGAATCCGATCACCATGCGATCAGGCCGGTGTCGCGCAGTTGCCGGCGCAAGCATCGAACTCTGCCGAAACGTCGCTCGCCCCTGCTCGTCGACTGCGTGCCCGTTCATGGTGCGACATCGGTTTCCGGAACGCCCGCTCCGCACCGCAATCCACCGAGATACCGGCGCGCAGCATATCTACAGTCCGCGGACGATACTCATGTCGAACTCGAACTGCATTTGCTGACAACCGCGGCACGAGTCAGAACGATAAACGATCCCTTATTTCTCTCAATGGTGCAGTTTCATTCCTTGAAACAACGGCATTGACTATTATGTAGTTGCGTAAATTAATCGGCGCCATGCGCACATCGCCGTCGCTTGCGCGTTCGACACACGAGATCAATGGCGACGCACGACATTCGATATGGAGACTTGACGGTGCTCCGCAGTGCCGCCCAAGGTCCGGCATCGCGCAACGTGACGACGCGGCGTCCCTGTCTCGGCAACAATCGAAATTAAGGAGGGGCAGCGTGACATGACACGCGAGGTCGTGTCGGGATGCGCATACGGACAGGTCCGCACACGTCAGGTGGAAAGCTTGCGGGGGAGCACGGCGCACTCCCCTCGATCATGCACGGCGGCTCGATGGAGCCGCCGTGCATGATCATCACTGCGCGGTCTTGATCTTCCGCGCAAAGGCTGCGATGGCGTCAGCCATTGCGGCCGGCTGTTCGGGTGCAAGCGCGTGGCCGGCATCCGGAATCCTCACGATCGTCACGCGATCGCCGAGCATCGACTTCAGCACGTTCGAGAACCGGCGGGGCGCAACGGCGTCGTGTTCGGCCTGCAGGTCGAGGATCGGCGCGGTGCCGGCCGCGAAATACGCGTCGACCGGCGTCGTCTCGCGCGCATGCGATTCGGCGTCGTGCGTGGCGGCATGCCAGCCGTCGAGCCAGACCCGCGGATCGTTGCCTGGTGCGAAGAATGCCTTCTTCAGGTATTCGATCCGCTTGGCTTCCGGCAGCGACAGGTCCCCGGCGCCGTCGATCGCCTGCCGAATCTCCGCGCTGATCGGCTTTTCCGTCGAACCGGGCGGCACCTTGCCCGCGGACGCGGCCGCGAGCACGACCCCGCGAACGAGATCGGGCCGATCGACGGCCAGCATGCGCGCGGGGAAATTCCCCCAAGCGTGGCCGACGACGATCGCCGGTCCGCGATGCTCGTTCTCGATCACCGTTGCTACGTCCGCCGCGAAATCATGGACCGACAAGTTTTCCATCGGCCCCTTGCTCTGCCCGATACCGCGCGGCTCGGGGCGCAGCACGCGAAAGCCGTCGGCCACGAGCCGCGCGGCGACGGCGTCGTAATCCCGGCCCGAGCGTCCGAGTGACGGCAGGATCACGATCAGCGGTCCTTGCCCCTGGCGCATCACCTCGATCTGCACATCGCCATGCCGGACGATTTCCCGATCGACCGCGGGGGCGGCGGACGATGCAAAGGCGGACGCCGCCCACCACAATACGCATGCGGCGACGATGCCGCGTTTCGATACCTTCATGTTCTGGACTCCAGATTGATTGAAAGACGCATTCATTTCTCTCGGCGCGTTCCGCGGCTGATCAGCTCGTGCCGTAGACCTTGCGCGCAAAGGATGCGATCGCATCGCTCATCGCGCGCGGCTGCTCGGGCGCCATTGCGTGACCGGCGTTCGGGACAACCTGCACGATCACGCGATCGCCGAGCCATGGCTTGAACACGTTCGGCACGACGACGGCGTCGTACTGCGCCTGCAGATCGAGCATCGGCACCGTGCCGCCACCGAAATACGCATCGATCGGCGTGACATTGCGCGCATGTGCCTGTGCCGTGTGTACCGCCGGATACCAGCCGGTCAACCATGCACTCGGGTCGTGCCCCGGTGCGAAGAACGCCTGCCGCAGGTAGGTCAGCCGCTGCGCTTCCGGCACCCGAGGATCGCCTGCGCCGTCGATCGCTTCGCGCAGGCGGCCATACGGTTTCTCGGTCGATCCGGGCGGCAACTTGCCCGCCGAAGCCGCGGCCATCACGAGGCCGCGCACGAGATCGGGGCGGTCGACCGCGAGCATGCGGGCGGGCTGGCTGCCCCACGCATGGCCGACGATCACGACGGGCCCCGTGTGCTCGTGATCGAGCACGAGCGCAACATCGGATGCGAATGCATGCAGGTCGAGGTCGCGCATCGGCCCCGTGCTGCGGCCGATGCCTCTCGGTTGCGGCCGCAATACACGAAATCCGTCGTGCGCGAGCATGCGCGCGACTTCGTCGTAATCTTCCGCGCCGCGTGCGAGCGACGGCAGGATCACGATCACCGGCCCGCGCCCTTGCGCAAGCGTTTCGATCTGGACATCGCCCTTCGAGACGAGCGTGCGTTGAACCGCGTTCGCGTCGGCAGGGGGTGCGGAGCAGGCGGCAACCGAGGTTGCCAGTGCGGCGGCAAGCACGAGCCGCGCCAGGATCTGGTTTGCTTTCATTGTCTCCTCATGAGTCGATACGGACCGTCGCCTCAAAGCGGATCGAGGCCGGTTTTCTGCAGAACGGCCACGGCGGGCGCCGTCTTCAGGAAAGCCGCGAACGCGCGCGATGCATCGGCGGCTTGCGCATTCACGGCGATCGCCGACGAGATCACGCTGGTCTTCTGCACGTCGGCAGGCAGCGGCCCCGCGAAGTCGATGCCCGGCGTCACCTTCAGTTCGCTGATCTGCTGCAGCCCCAGTTCGGCGTCGCCGCGCGCGAGTGCGGTGCCGACCAGTTCCTTGCCGCGAATGAGCACGCTCTTCGATTTCATCTGCTCGGCGATGCCGAGCCGCTTGAACAGCGTGCCGACGATATAGGTGCCGCTCGCCCCCTCGGAGAAAGCAACCGATTTGGCCGAGAGCAACGCGCGACGCAGCGCGTCGTCCGTACTGACGTCGGGCACGGCGATACCCTTGCGTACCGCGACGCCGATTCCGCTGGCGGCGATATCCGACAGCGTGGCCCGGTCGAATCGGCCGCCGTCGACTTCCTGCTGAAGCGCCGGCTTGATCATGAAGCAGATGTCGACCTTCTCGCCGTTGCGCAGGCGCATCGGCAATGACTCGTCCGACGTGCCGTACGACGGCCCCCAGGCAATCTCGAGACGATGTCCCGACGACTTTTCAAACATCGGCACCAGTTGTCCGAACGCGCCGTGCAGCGCGCCGGTTGCCAGCACGTGAATGTCGTCGGCATGCGCGCCCGGCGACGCCGCGCACAGCGTTACCCATGCCGCGGCGGCCACGCAAGCCCGCCAGCTCGATTTTTCCTTCATGTCTCCTCCTCGAGGTTCACCGCAAGTCGAATGCGTTTTTCGTTGGTCCGCCGGGCAGCGATTCGCCGACGGTTTCGGCTCAGCCATAGAGCCGCAGCGGATTGCCGGCCAGCACGGCATCGGCAAGCACATCGTCGCCGCACAGGCCGCGAACGAACGTCAGCAGTGCGAAGTCGTCCGGCGGCGCGCCTTCGATGTTCGGATGCGGCCAGTCCGATCCCCAGATCGACCGGTCCGGCGCGGCATCGAGCAGCCGGCGCGCGAGCGGCCGCGCATCGGGCCATGCGCGCGCGTCACCGCCTGCGAACCGATCCACTCCGGACAGCTTGATCCAGCGATAGGGATCGCCGAGATGCGCGAGCAACGCGTCGCGTTCGTCGTCGGTCCACGGTGTGTGCAACGACGGGCGCGCCATGTGGTCGATCACCATCGGAATGTCGACCCCGGCCCACTGGTCGAGCACCGGCAGCAGTTCGGCGAGCCGGCCGTGCAGCAGCACGTGCCAGCCGAGCGCCGCCACGCGCTCCGCGGTGCGCAGCAGCTTGTCCGTGTCGCGCTCGCCGGGCAGGTGCCCCATGAAGTTGAACCGGATACCGCGTACGCCGCCTTCATGAAGCTCGCGCAGCGTCCCGTCGTCCATCGTGTCGTCGACGAGCGCGACGCCGCGATAGGTGCCGCCGGTCGCGGCGATCGCCGCCAGCAACGCGGTGTGATCGTGCCGATAGCACGCGGCCTGGACGATCACGCCATGCGTGACGCCGAGCCGTTCGTGCAGCGCGAGCAGGCGTTTCATCGGCGCTGCCTCGGGCTGGTACGCGGCGTCGGCAGGCAACGGAAACCATTCCCACGGCCCGTAGACGTGCGTGTGGCAATCCCATGCGCTGCCTGCCGGGCGGCCATGTCGAGCTTGCTCCATCAATCGCACCGTGCCGTCATGCCGCCGTCCACGACGATTTCCGTCCCGGTGATGAAGCGTGCTTCGTCGGAGGCCAGGAACAGCGCGGCGTTCGCCGTGTCGCGGCCGTCGCCCATGAAGCCGAGCGGAATGCGGGCGAGCCGGCTTTCGAGCAGCTTGTCGACATCGCCGCCGGAGCGTTGTCCGGCGAGACGCGCCTCGACCATCGGCGTATGCAGCTGGCCCGGCACGACCGTGTTGACGCGGATGCCCTTCTTCGCGTATTCGACGGCCACCACCTTCGACAGCTGGATCACGCCGGCCTTGCAGGCGGCGTACGCGACCTGCGCGGAGCCGGTCCAGCGGATGCCGGAGGTCGACGCGGTGTTGACGATCGCGCCGGCGCCCTGCTGCTCCATCACCGGCAGCACGTGCTTGCAGGTCAGGTAGACGCTCTTCAGGTTGAACGCGACCTGCTTGTCCCATGCCTCTTCCGACAGCGCGACCGGGCCACCCGCAGACGAACCGCCAACGTTGTTGACGAGGATGTCCACTCGACCATAGGTTTCGCGGCATGCTTCGACCATCGCCGCGACGGCACCACTGTTCGTGACGTCGCACGTATGCGCGGTGATTTCGCCGCCGAGCTCGGTGACGCGACGTACCGTTTCCGCCATCGCGTCCATGTTGATGTCGACGGCGAAGATCTTCGCGCCCGCGGCGGCAAACAGCGCGGCAACCGCGCGGCCGTTACCCCAGCCGGGGCCGACGCAGCCCGCGCCGGTCACGATCGCGACCTTGCCTTGTAGGCGGCCTGCGCCTGCTTCATTGATGGATGTGTCGTTCATGATGTGGATGGATTCAACCGTGTGTTGCGGGAAGTTCGGGTGCCACGCCGGCCGGCGGCGGCACGTTGAAAACCTTGATCGTCATCGAGATCAGCGTGTAGTAGCCGGCAATGCCGACGAGATCCACGACCGCGCCTTCGCCCAGCGTGTCGACGAGCGCCGCATACAATGCGTCGTCGATCGCGTGCCGTTCATGCAGTTGCGTCACGAACGTGTGGACGAGCTTCTCGTCGTCGCGGACGAACGGCGGCTCGACGCCGTCGCGAATCGCATCGATCACGTCGATCGAGAGCCCGGCCTCCAGCGCGAACGGCTTGTGCGCGGCCCATTCGTACTCGGCCAGCCAGTGACGCCCCATCGACAGGATGACCAGCTCGGAGAGTCGCGGCGGCACGCTGCTGTCATATCGGCAGTACTGGCCGAGGGCCTGCGCGCAGCCGGCGAGCTTCGGGCGATGCAGCCAGACGGCCAGCGGACCGCGCACGCCTTTGCGGGGCCCGCTGGCGATCGCGTCGTACACCTGGCGCTGTTCGTCGGACAGTTGCTCGGGGGCGAGCGAAGAAATACGTTGCATGAATGAAATCACCTCGACAGAATTCAGTTCGCTTCGGCCGCGCCGCATTGTCCGGTTCGTGCATCGGCGGGCACGACGCGCGAGCGCAGCATCGAACGTCGCGCCGTGCGCCCGGTTTCGCGGTTGAACGCCGCGGCATCGAACAGCCCTTCCCAGCGGGCGATCGCGAATACCGCCATCGTGTTGCCGACCACGTTCACGAGTGCCGTCGCGGTCGCCATGATCCGGTCGATGCCGAACAGCAGACCGAGCCCGGCGAGCGGCAGTGAGCGGACCGACTGCAGCGTGGCGGCAAGCTTGACGAACGCGCCGCCGGCCACGGTCGTGCCGCCCTTGGACGTCAGGCTCAGAATCGCGAGCAGGCCCAGCTGCTGCCAGAGCGAGAACGGCGTATCGGTCGCCTGGGCGATGAAGCCGATCGCGATCGCCATGTAGATCGCGGTGCCGTCGAGATTGAAGCTGTAGCCGGCCGGCAGCACGAACCCGACCACGACCTCGTCGCAGCCGGCGCGCTTCATCTTTTCGACGAGGCGCGGAAACACCACTTCGCTCGATGCCGTACCGAGCGTCAGCAAGAGCTCGTCGCGAATCAGCCGCATGATCCCGGCGAACGGCAGGCCGATCGACCAGCTGATCGCGCCGAGCACACCGAACACGAAGATCGCGGACGTCGCGTAGTAGAGAACGATGACCTTGAACAGGTACAGCAGCGTCACACCGCCGTAACTTCCGACCGCGGCCGCCATCGCGCCGAACGCACCGAGCGGCGCGAGGCGCATGATGAACGCGAGCATCCGGAACAGCACCTTCTGCGTCTCGTCGATCCCGCGCAGCACCACCGAATCGGCACCGACCGATACGTTCAGCGCGAGCCCGGCCAGGATCGAGATGATCAGGACCTGCACGATGTCGCCTTTCGCGAACGCATCGACCAGCGTATGCGGAATGAGGCTCAGCAAATACGTGACGGCCGAGATCTCGCCGGCGTTCGACGTCGTCTTCAGCGCTTCGGCGCTCTCGGCGATGTTGGCGGCATGGAGGCCCGCTCCCGGCGGGAACGCGTTGACCATCACGAAGCCCAGCACCATCGCGATCGTGCTGACCACTTCGAAGTACACGAGCGATTTCACGCCCATTCGCCCCAGCATCCTGAGGTCCTTCACATGGGCCATGCCCTGCACCAGCGTGCAGAAGATGATCGGCGCGAGCATCATCTTCAACAGCGCGATGAACCCCTGCCCGAACGGCTTCATCGCAATCGCGGTCCTGGGCGCCAGCAGGCCCAGTACGATCGCGCACGCCAGCGCGATCAATACCTGGACGTGAAGTTTCTTCAAGCTTTTCATCAGTATTCCTTCCTATGTCGTTGTCGATAATTCGTCGGGCGAGCGGGAAAACGCTCAGCAGCGGCGCGGCGAAGCGACGCGGCGCAGCCGCGAACGAGGCGAATGAGGAATGGAATGGATGCGAGAACGGGATGGCATGGTGTCTCCGGAATCGTTATAGGTCGATTTGCTATCTGTTCTCAGCATAGAATCGGCCGACTTCTTTGACAAAGACCTTATAAACATGTATTTCTATGCCACGACGGCATAGCTCAAAATCGACATGGACATTCGAGAACTGCGCAGCTTCATCCACGTCGCCCGCGCCGGCAGCTTCAGCCGCGCGGCCGCGGAGCTGTATATCGCGCAACCGGCGCTGAGTCGGCAGATCGCCAAGCTCGAGGAAGAAATCGGCGTGGCGCTCTTCACGCGCTATGGCCGCGGCGTACGTTTGACGGCCGCGGGCTCGCGCCTGCTCGAGCATGCCGAAATGATCACGCGGATGGTCAGCGAAACGGCGGACCACGTACGCGCCAGCGCCGACGCCGAGCGTGGCTATCTCGCCGTCGGGCTGCCGCCGACGATCGGCCGGCTGATCGGCACCGATCTCGTTCGCGACTTTCACGCGCACTGGCCCGGCGTATCGCTCCACGTTCGCGAGGGGCTCAGCAACTCGCTGCAGGAATGGGTGCTCGACCGGCGCGTCGATCTTGCGGTGGTCTACAACCAGCCGCCGCTCGATGCATTCGATATCGTCCCGCTCTTCAGCGAGCCGTTGATCGTCGTCGCGCCGCCCGATGCGCCACCCGCGCGAAAAGCGTTGCAGATTCGCGACCTCGCGAACGTACCGTTGATCCTGCCCGGCCTGCCGCACAGCAACCGGCGGCTGATCGACCAGGCCGCCGTTCAGCACGGCGTCCGGCTGCGCGTCGAGTTCGAGATCGACAGCGTCGCGCTGACCAAGCAGCTCGTCCGCGCGGGCGTCGGCTATTCGCTGCTCACCTACGTCGCGATCCAGGAAGAACTGGCGCGGGGCGAGCTGAAGGCGATCGCGATCGAGCGGCCGGCGATCCGCTCGACCGTATCGATCAGCACGTTGCGCGAAAATCGTCAGTCGCGCCTCGTCGATGCGTGGATCCGCCTGCTCAAGGACACACTGTTCCGCTTTACGCGCGACCAGACCTGGAGCGATCAGGTCGTGTGGCTCGCGGCCGGCGTGGGCGAATAGCCCGCCCGACACGGTTGGACGGCCTTGCACGCGACACATTCGACACTCTCCCGATTCTCATCATCCCGAGCGACTGGAACCATGCGTGAACCTCGCCCCTCGCGTTCGTCCGACGCAACCGAACGCACCTCGACTTCGACGGTTTCGAACCGCTCCCTGGAGCGCGGGCTGGAATTGCTGCGCGCGTTCGGCTCCGGCGCGACCCTGCTCGGCAACGGCGACCTGGTCGAGTTGACCGGCCTGCCGAAGGCGACGGTCAGCCGGCTCGCGCGCACGCTCGTCGAAGCCGGCTATCTCGAACACGACGCCGTTCGGCGCGGCTATCGGCTCGGCCTGCCGGTGCTCGGCCTCGCGCAGGCCCTGCGGAGCAGCTCGACCGTGCTGCAGGCAGCCGCACCGCGCATCCGGGAAACGGCTCAGGCGCTGCATATCAACGTCGGCATCGCCGGGCCGGACCGCGACGACATGGTGTATCTCGAATCGATCCGCTACAGCCCTCGCGCGTCGCTGCGCACGGTGGTGAGCGGGCAGCGCGTGCCGATGGCGTTGACGTCGCTCGGACGCGCGTATCTCGCGTCGTTGCCTGACCCGACCCGTTCGAAGCAGCTCGCCGCGCTCAAACGCCATCGCCAGTCGTGGCCGCAGATCCGGGCGGAAATCGACGACGCGGTCGCGTCGGTGCATGCGCGCGGCTTTTGCGTGGCGAGCTGGCAACCCGAGGTCGTCGCGCTGGCGACCCCGCTCGAGATTGCCGGCCACCGGCCGCTCGTGCTCAATTTCAGCGTACGCACGCCGGATGCGCCGTCGTCGGTCGCCGAGCGCCTGTCCGCGCGGCTGCTCGAACTGCGCGACGAGATCGTCGTCGCGACGCTCCAGCTCGACAGCTGAGCACGCCGCGTCAGCGTTCGCGAATCGCGCGAGCCGGGATGCCGAGCACGACCGCGAGCCCGCCGAGGATCGACACCGCCGCGACCGTATACAGGCCGATCGCACTGCTGCCGAAATGGGTCGACGTGTAGCCGATCACCGAAGGCGCCGCGATGCCGCCGAACTGGCCGAGACTGCTGATGAGGCCGATGCCGCTCGCGGCTACCGTGCTCGACAGATACGCGGGCGGGATCGTCCAGAACAACGACAGCATCCCGAGATAGCCGGCCGTGGCGATGCTGAGCAGCACGATCAGCGCAGCCGGTTGCGAGTGGGCGGCAGGCAACAGCGCGACGCCGAGCGCCGCCATGACGGCACTGCCCATGAAATGCCAGCGGCGTTCGAGCTTGCGATCGGAATGGCGTCCGAGCCAGTACATCGCGACGGCGCCGAACACGTAAGGAATGGCCGACAGCAGCCCGATGTACCAGAAGTTCGTGATGCCGCTCTTGCGGATCACGCTCGGCGCCCACACGTGCACGACGATGCTCGCCCACGGCACGCTGAAGTACGCGAACGTCAGGAAATAGAACCGCGGTTCCTTCAGCGCGTCCCAGATCGAGCCATGCGCGTGCGAAGCCTTGAGCGCCGCATCGTGTTCCAGTTCGCGGCGCAGCAGCGCCTTCTCGTCCGCGCTCAGCCATTTCGCGTGCTCCGGGCGATCGGTCAGATAAACATATGCGAACAAGCCGGCCACGACGGACGGCAGCCCTTCGATCACGAACAGCCATTGCCATCCCCGAAGCTGAAACATGCCCGACAAGTTGTTCAGGATGAAGCCGGAAACGGGGCCGCTGACGATGCCGGACACACAGATCGCCGTCATGAAGATCGCCGTCACGCGGGCGCGGCGCGCCGACGGGAACCAGTACGTGAAGTACAGGATGACGCCGGGAAAGAAGCCCGCCTCCGCAGCGCCGAGCAAAACCCGCGCGATATAGAACTGGGTCGGCGTCTGCACGAACGCAGTGCCCGCGGACACGAGCCCCCAGAGCGCCATGATCCGCATCAGCGTCTTGCGCACCCCGACACGTGCGAGCCACAGATTGCTCGGCACCTCGAAAATCATGTATCCGACGTAGAACAGTCCGACACCGAGGCCGAACGACGCTTCCGTCAGACCAATGTCGCGCGAGAACTGTAGATGTGCGAAGCCGATATTGGCGCGATCGATGTAAGCGAATACATAACAGATGAAGAGGAACGGCAGCAGCCGTTTCGTCACCTTGGCATAAACCGCGTCGAGTGCCGGCCGGTCGGCGCCGCTTCGCTCGAGCGATTCCGTTGCAATGGCGGGTTGCATCTTGTCTCCAGTCTTGTAGGTCGCGCCGCGGCATCCGTTCGGTCCATCCAACCGGTGGCGGTGAGATCGATTATCGACGGCTCGCGCTCGTCCGCAACCACGTTGTTTCACTGGATGGAACAACCGGCGCAAACCTGACAGTTTCATTCAATGAAACGGGGGCGATGGCACGCGCGACGCGGCACGCTACGCTACCTGTGACCGGAACGCCGTGCCGACCGCATGGCGAATACGCCGGGCCCATTGCCTTCGACGCAGGAACCGACCATGCAAACCATCGACGTCACGATCCAATCGAATATCGCGACCCTTACCCTGAATCGCCCCGACAAGCGCAACGCCGTGAGCGACGCGATGCGTACCGAACTGATCGACGCGCTCGATTCGCTGGCGCGCGCACCGGACGTTCGCGCCGTCATCGTCACCGGCAACGGCAAGGGCTTCTGCGCGGGCGGCGACATCGCCGGCATGGCGCAACGGATGGAAGCACCCGCCGACGAAGTGGCGTTCAACGGCTGGTCGCGCCAGCAGCGCGTCCATCATGCCGTCTCGCTGCTGCACACGATGCCGAAGCCGACGATCGCGGCCGTCAACGGCGCCGCGGCCGGTCTCGGTGCGGACATGGCGCTGTCGTGCGATTTCGTGGTTGCGTCCGAAGCAGCGACGTTCGTGTGGAGCTACATCAAGCGGGGGCTGGTTCCCGATGGCGGCGGCCTGTATTTCCTGCCGCGGCGCGTCGGACTGGCGGCGGCCAAGGACCTGATCTTCAGCGGTCGCAAGGTCGACGCCCGCGAGGCGCGCGAACTGGGCATCGCCGATCGGGTCAGTGCACCCGACACGCTGCTCGCCGACGCCACGGCCTGGGCGCAGGAACTGATCAAGGGCTCTCCCACCGCGCTCGCGCTCGGCAAGACGCTGCTGAACCAGAGTTACGAACTGTCGGCTGCTCAAATGCTGGCGCAAGGCAGCCAGGCGCAGGCCGTCTGCTACACGAGCCGCGAGCACCGCAGCGCCGTACGTGAATTTCTCGACAACACGCGCTGACAGGAGCCTTCGATGAATGCCATCGCCAAACTGATGCGCCCGGCCAGCGTCGCGGTCATCGGCGCATCCGCAGACGCCGCGAAAACGGCCGGACGTCCCATCGCGTATCTGCAGAAGCACGGATTCAAGGGCGCGATCTATCCGGTGAATCCGCGCTATCAGTCGATTGCCGGGCTGCCCTGCTACGCGGACGTCGATTCCCTGCCGGCCGCACCGGACGTCGGCATCGTGCTGCTCGGCGCCGATCGTGCCCACGTCGCCGTCGACGCGCTGGCCAGGCGCGGCGCGGCCGCCGCGATCGTGCTTGCGAGCGGTTATGCCGAAACCGGCGAGGCCGGCGCGCGCCGCCAGGCGCAGCTGAAAGCGGCGGCAGGATCGATGCGCGTGCTCGGGCCCAACACGATCGGCGTCGTGAATCTGACGGACGGGGTCACGCTGTCCGCCAGCGGTGCGCTGGACACCGACGCTTTCACGGTCGGCGGCGTCAGCGTCGTGTCCCAAAGCGGCGGGATTCTCGGCGCGCTGCTGTCGCGCGCGGCGGACCGCGGCATGGGCCTGTCGAAACTCGTGTCGACCAGCAACGAGGTCGATCTCGACGTGAGCGACTTCATCGAATTCTTCGTCGACGACGCGGCCACGTCCGTGATCGCGCTGTACCTGGAAGGCCTGCGCGACCCGGCGCGCTTTCGCGCGGCGGCCCGCAAGGCAGCTGCAGCCGGCAAGCCGATCGTCGTCCACAAGATCGGCCGCTCGGAATCCGGCGCACAGTCGGCCGTGTCGCACACCGGCGCGCTGGCCGGCGAGGACCGGATGTACGACGCGCTGTTCCGCGATGCCGGCGTGATCCGCGCGCACACGTTCGGTGACCTGCTCGACATGCCGAATGCGCTGGCGTCCGGCCGCGTGCTGCGCGGCAAGCGGGTCGCGATTCTCACGTCGACCGGCGGCGCCGGCACGCTCGTCGCGGACAATCTGGGGCTGGCCGGATTCGACACGCCCGCACCGGATCCGGACACGGCTGCCGCGTTGCGCGCGCTGCAAACCGGCGATCATGCGGTGCTCGACCGGAACCCGATCGACGTGACGCTGGCCGGCCTGCAGCCGGACCTGCTGCGCCGCGCGATCCGCACGCTCGCCGACAGCCCGTCCTACGACGCCGTCGCCGTGATCGCGGGCTCGTCGAGTATCGGGATGCCGGACCTGATGGCAGGCGCCGTTCGCGATGCCTTGCCCGGTACCGACAAGCCGGTGGTCGCGTTCGTCAGCCCGCATGCGCCGGCGGTCGCGCGCGCGATGAACCGGCTCGGCGTCCCGGCGTTCGTGTCGCCGGAGAGCGTCGCCAGCGCGATGGTCGCGATGCGGGAGACCAGGTGCCGGCAGGTGCGCGCCGCGGCGGCCGAATCCGCCGGGCACGCAGGTGCGGTCGGCCTGGCCGACCTGCCGGCCGGGCCGCTCGACGAAGCGCAGGCCAAGGCGCTGTTCGCGCGCTTCGGCATCCCGCCCGCGCGGGAACGCATCGTCCGCACCGCCGCGGATGCAGAGCAGGCTGCGCGCGACTTCGACGATCGCGTCGTGCTCAAGCTTCTGTCGAACCGCATCGCGCACAAGAGCGATATCGGCGGCGTGGCGGTCGGCGTGGCCGCAGACGAGATCGGCGCGCGACTCACACGCATGCGCTGCGACGTCGAGACCGCGGCCGGCTTCGCGCCCGACGCGTTCCTCGTGCAGGAAATGGTTGCAGGCGGCGTCGAAATGATCGTCGGCCTGCATCGCGACCCGCTCGGCACGGCGATCCTGCTGGGCATGGGCGGCGTGACCGCCGAGGTGCTGAACGATACGGTCCTGCGCATGCTGCCGACCGACGCACCGTTGTCGCATCGGGACGCGTGCGAGATGATTCGCGAGCTTCGCACGTGGCCGCTGCTCGACGGCTATCGCGGCCGTCCGAAAGCGGATGTCGACGCGCTCGCCGCCGCGCTCGTGGCGTTCTCGCGGATGGCGCGTCAGCTCGGCGAGCGGCTCGTCGAAGCCGAGATCAATCCGCTGTTCGTGCTCGACGCCGGCCAGGGTGTGCGAGCGGCCGACGGCGTTGCCGTGCTCGCTTGACGCGGCTGCGGCCGATCGTTCGCGCGACGCAACCGCTGTCGCATGAACGACCGGCCGTCCCGCATCAGCTCGCGCCGTCCGCCGGATGTGCACGCCGAGCCCGCTCGATACATGCGCACAGCGCTTCGGCGATCGCGTCGAGCGATACGCCGGGCCCGAAAGTCGCCGCGACACCCTTCGCCTTCAGATGTCGCGCATCCGCGGCGGGAAAGATGCCGCCCAACACCACCGGAATCTCGGTGCGATGCGATGCCAGTTCGTCGAGCAGCCCTTCGACGAGCTCGAGGTGGGCGCCCGACAACGACGAAATGCCGACGATATCGGCGCCATGCGCCTGCGCGGCTGCCGCCACGGATGGGGGTTGCTGAAAAAGCGGCAGACGAAGGACGTCGAATCCGGCGTCCTCGAGCGCGGCTGCGACGACGGCCGCACCGCGGTCGTGTCCGTCCTGGCCGAGCTTGGCGATCACGATGCGCGGCCGGCGTCCCGCCCGTTTCGCCAGCCGGTCGACGCGGCCCTTCGCCGCCCGCCATGCGGCGTCGCCTCGCCGATGGTCGCCGTAGACACCCTCGCCGTCCGCTTCCACCGCCGCGGCATGCCGCGGCCATACCGATTCGAGCGCGCGCGTACACTCCCCGACGGTCGCACGTGCCCGCATGCAGTCGATCGCCAGTGCGAGCAGGTTTCCGGTGCCGTCGCGCGCCGCGTCGGCCAGCCGCCGCAACGCCGTCGCAACCCGCACCGGATCGCGCGAGGCCTTGACGGCTGCGATTCGCCGCGCCTGCCCGGCCCGAACATGACGGACGTCCATCTCGCGCACCATGAACGCGTCCGTCGGATCGCTCGCGACGAAACGGTTCACGCCGACCACGGTCCGGCGCCCGGAATCGACCTGCGCCTGCATCGCGGCCGCGGCACGCAGCAAGCGCCGTTTGACCCAGCCGGACTCGATCGCGGCGATCACGCCGCCCTGCGCGTCGATGGCAGCCAGCTCGGCGCGCACGCATGTCGCGATGCCGTCCGTCAGTGATTCCATCATGTACGAACCGGCCCACGGATCGACCGTGTCGCACAGTCCCGTTTCATGCTGCAGAATCAGCTGCGTGTTGCGAGCGAGGCGCGCTGCCGCCGCCGATGGCAGCGCAAGCGCTTCGTCGTACGCATTCGTGTGCAGCGACTGCGTGCCGCCGAACGCCGCGGCCATCGCCTGCGCCGTCACGCGAACGATGTTGTTTTCCGGCTCTTGTGCCGTCAACGACCAGCCCGATGTCTGGCAATGCATGCGCAGTGCGCACGCCCGGGGCGAACGCGCGCCGCACGCATGCGCGATCTCAGCCCACAGCAGACGCGCCGCGCGCAGCTTGGCGATTTCCGTATAGAAATCGCTGCCCACGCCGAAGAAAAAGCTCAGACGGGAGCACGCTTCATCCTCAGGCATGCCGCGTGCGGCCAGCGTGTCGACGTACGCACGCGCGTTCGACAGCGTCAACGCGAGTTCGAGCACGGCATCGGCGCCGGCTTCCTGGAAGTGATATCCCGACACCGACAGCGCATTGAAGCGCGGCGCATGCTCCGCCAGCCACAACGCGACGTCGGCAACGATCCGCATCGACGGCGCCGGCTCGAAGATCCACGTATTGCGGACCATGTACTCCTTCAGGATGTCGTTCTGAACCGTCCCGCCGATCCGGGCGGGCGGCACACCCTGCTCCTCGGCGGCCACGACGAACGCCGCCATGATCGGCAGGACCGCGCCGTTCATCGTCATCGACACGGTCGTGGCATCGAGCGCTATGCCGTCGAACAGCCGCACCATGTCCTCGACCGTATCGATCGCGACGCCGGCCACGCCGACATCGGCCCGCGCGTCGGCGCAATCCGAGTCGTAGCCGCGCTGCGTGGCCAGGTCGAAGGCCACGGACAGCCCCTGCGCGCCCTGCTCGAGTGCCGTGCGAAACGCGAGATTGGAATCGGTCGCGTCCGCGTGCCCCGTGTATTGCCGGATCGTCCATGGGCGATCGGTATACATCGACGCGTACGGCCCGCGCACATAGGGCCACGCGCCGGGCGTGCCGTCGAGATGCGCGACAGCTTCGAGATCGCGCTGCGTGTAGAGTGTCCGCAGCGGCACCGTGCGCGCGCCTCGGTCGTTCCGCGCGACGCTCTCCACGTCAGCGCCCGGCTCCATGATTGCCGCTTCGTTCATGCCCGGCTCCAGTGCTTTTGCGTGATCACGTCGGCAATCTTCGTCCCGTCGCTGTCGCGCACGATTTCGCTCCAGTGCAGCAAGCCACCCGCATCGGGTCGGGCACGCACGAAACGCACGGTCAACGCATCGCCGATGTCGATATTTCCGTGAAAGTACAGTTGACGCGCCGCCAGCACCGGTGCGTGCGCGAAGCGGTAATGCTGCCATTCCGCGCGGTCGACGAATGCCTGGAAGCTGGCGAAGTACAGCAGGTCCGCGCCGTTGAAATCCATGTTCGGGCACGGCACGAACGAGACGCTTGCGCCATCGCCCTCCGCGAGGCCGGCGAGCGCCGGCACGATCGACGCATCCCGCACCCGCAACTTCTTCGCCCGTTCCGCCATCGACAGCGCATCGGCCGGGACCGGTCCGGTGCGGCCGTCGACGCCGGTCATTCGCGCCTTCATCACCGAACGGTTGCTGCCGGCATGTTCGCGCGTCACGAACGTCGACATCATCCGCACGATTCCGGCTTCTTCGTCGCCGTGCCGGATCCGCTGTTCGCTGAAATGGCGAATCGGGCCGACCCTGTGAAGCGCGACATGAAGCGCGAACGTGTCGTTCTCGCGAATCGCGTGGCGGCGGTTCATGTCGACCCGCACGGCAACGAACGACGCATAGGCACGCCGCCCCTCATCGTCGAAGAACTCGGGCACGTCGCGGCCGCTATGCGCGGCCAGCGCGTCCCAGTGGCGTTGCCCGCACTCCTTGAGCAGCCAGTTTTCCGCGAGCCCCGTGTGCGCGAGTTGCGGCATGCCGGCCCGATAGCGATGGATGGCGGTATGCATCGGCGTCAGGCGGCCAGGCTTTGGGCCGAGCACCGCGCGGCCGTTATCTCGGCCTGGATCTGGTCGACGATATGGGCGGCATCGCGCGCAACCCCGGAGAATCGACCCGAACCCCACGTGTATAGCCAGGGCAGCCCGACGAAGTAGAGCCCCGAAACCGGTGTCACGCCGCGCCGGTGCGCGGGATAGCCGCGACCGTTGAAGACGGGCGCATCCAGCCAGCTGAAATCCGGGGTGAAGCCGATGCACCAGATGACCGATGCGATGCCGCTGGCCGCGAGATCGAGCGCCGTGCGCTCGCCGGCCGGACGCCACACGGGTTCGTACTGCGACGCAGGCGGCGCCGCGATCCCGTTCTTCTCGATATGGGCGTCGATGCCGGCATTGATCCGGTTGTACGTATCGTCCGCGCTGTCGAGCCGCGCCGACAGATCCGCGGAGAATCGCAACTGCCCGCCCGTGAAATCCTCCAGCCGGCCGTACAGTTCCATCCCTTCGACGGCAAAGCGGCGCAGATCGATATCGCGCCCGCCGTCGCGGCCGGTCACATAGTGGTTGGTGTTGTCGCGCACGCCTTCGCGCAGCGGATGCGCATCGACCGGCATGTCGTAGTACTGCATGTCGGCCAGCCAGTCGACGACGTCCCTGCCCCGGTAGAAACGGGCACAGCGAGGCGCATCGCCTACCGCGAGGAACACCTTTCGCCCGGCGAGGTGAAGGTCTTCCGCGATCTGCGCGCCCGACTGTCCCGATCCGACCACGAGAACCGGTCCGTCCGGCAAGGCGGCCGGATTCCGGTATTCCGACGACTGGATCTGCACGATCGTTGCCGGAAGCCGCTCGGCCATCCGCGGCACGATCGGCCGATGGTAGCCGCCCGACGCAACGGCGACCCGATCCGCCGTGTACGTGCCGCGTGATGTCGCGATGCGATAGCGTCCGTCCGCGTCGCGCGCCACGCGCTCGACCGCGGTATGTTCCAGCACCGGTGCATCGACGCTGCGGATGAATCCGTCGAGATAGTCGACGATCTCGTCCTTCGTCATGAAGCCGTGCGGATCGGCTCCGCGATACGGATAGCCCGGCAGCGCACACTGCCAGTTCGGCGTCACGAGACAGAACGCGTCCCAGCGCTGCTTGCGCCACGTGTGCGTCACGGTCTCCTTTTCGAATACGAGGTGATCGATACCTGCCTGCTTCAGGTAATAGCTGATCGACAGTCCTGCCTGCCCGCCGCCGATGACGGCTACGCCGAGATGGGAATCGATATCCGGGAGGCTGGATGAAACAACGGGTTCGCTTGACATGATGCAGTCCTGAATGTGTGTTGAAGACGACAATGGATTTCCGTGTGCCGGACGCCTCAAACGAGTTCGATGACGGTCACGGTCGCATCGCCCTGCGGCGCGAATCGCTCCGCGTGCGCTTCGATTCGTGCCAGCTCGTCCATCGCGGCCGAGCACGCGAACCCGTATTTCTCGCGTACGCGATCGGACGCGATACCCAGTGCGCGCCGGGCGCGCTCGACGAAGTCGTCGAGCGCGTATTGCGTGTCGGGCGTGAAAAATTCCGACACCACGGTCGAAGGCGAATAGCAATTGGTTTCCGACTGGTCGGGCCAACGGACCCGAAAATGCATGACCGGCATGATTCCTCCTCACTCGGCGGACGATGCTTGCGCACGCTGCGCCAGCCTGTCCTGGTAGATGTCCAGATGCCTGCGCGCACTCGCTTCCCATGTGAAGCGGTTCAGCAGCGCGGGGACGGCATGTGCGAAATCCGGAGCACGCCGTCCCGAGAACGCGTCGCACAGCGCGTCGGCGATCGAATCCACATCGGCGGGATCGGCCCACACACATGCGTGCTCGTCCAGATACTCGGTAAAGGGTTCGATTTCGGACACGACGACGGGCTTTCCGCAAGCCAGCCCCTCGAGCACGACCAGACCGAATCCCTCGCGGATCGACACCATCGACACCACATCGGCGCAGTGCATCAGCGCGACGAGTGCCGCATCGTCGAGCGGCCCCGTCGGCACGACGGGTTCGTCGACACCGATCCCCAGCCCGAGCGCGGCGGCGCGCGCGACGAAGCGGCGCGCGTATGCGTCGTGATCGAGCAGGCTCGCGCCGCCCCCGATCACGAGCCGCGCCTCGGGCATCGTGCCGTGCAGCCGTGCGAACGCCTCGAGCAACGCGATCGAGTTTTTCCGCTGCTCGATCCCGCCGATCGCCAGGACAACCGGCGCGCCGTGCAGGCCGAATCGCTGCCGCACCGCCTGCATGTCCGCCTGGTGCGCGCGAGCGAACCGGGCGACGTTCACGCCGTTGGGCACCACGCTTGCGTCGACCCCGAACGTGTTCCGCATCGTGGCCGCCCAGGCGGCGCTCACGCACAGCACCTGATCCGCCTCTCGCCACGCGCGCTCCTGCCAGCGTTCGAGCTGCGGGTCGTCGAATACGTCGAGGTGATGCACGGTCCGTACGAATCCGTCTATTGCGCCTGACTGCCTCAGCTCGGCCAGCGCATTGCCCGTGATGCTGTCCTGTGCATGCAGAACGTCGAACCCGCTTGCGTCGTGCTCCAGCAAGGTGTGCTTGATCGCGGAAATTCGCGCGCGCACCATTTCCGCGACGCTGCGCGGATGGCCATCGACGCGTGCCAGCACGACGCGGCACGGGACCTCGCGGAACATCGCCTCGCCCGGCGCGGCCGGCGCGAACACGGTGACGTTGCTTCCCGCTTCGTGCAGCGCACTGGCGAGTTCAAGTGCGTGCACGACACCGCCGCGCGGATTGACCGAGTGGGTCAGCAGCGCGATGCGCAACGTATCGCCGCTCATCGCACACCTCCGCCGACGCCGGTCATGAACGGTTCCATCCGGAAATCCCACAGCACCGCCGTTTCGCCCGCTTCTTCGACGACGACCGCGCGCGTTGTATCGATATCGCCGATCACGGCGCACGCGAGCCCGCGCGCCGCGAAGCGTTCCGCGATCGCGTCGGCATGCGCCGGCCGGGCCGACATCAGGAATCCGTAGCTCGGAAAGGCCGTCAGCCAGCGATCGAAGTCGACGCCGGGCGGACGCGGGATCGCGTCGAGTTCGATGCGCGCACCGACGCGCGAGCATTCGACGAGCATCAGCGCCGTACCGAGCACGCCCGCCATCGAGATATCCTTCGCGGCATCGCACAGCCCGTCTTCAGCCAACGTCGGCAGAATCTCGAGATCGCCACGCAGCCGGGCCGGCGGCGCGCCGGCCGACGCATTCCAGAACGGATACGGCTCCTCGAATGCGCCGCGCAGGTCGACCGCCATCATCAGGCGATCGCCCGGCCGCGCGCTGAAGCTCGACAGCAGCGCGCGCGCCCGGCCGAGGATCGATACGGCCAATTGCCCCTGCGCGCTGCGCGTGTTGCTGTGGCCGCCGACGATCGGCACGCCGTACGCCGACGCAGCCGCGGCCATCCCGGCGAGCACCGGCCGCGCGGTGTCGATTCCGTCGCTCCACAATGCGTCGACAACGGCGATCGGCCGCCCACCCATCGCGTAGATATCGCTGACATTCGCCATCACGCCGCTGTACCCGGCGAACCACGGCATCGACTCGACGAAATCACCGACCATGCCCTCGATCGCAAACAGCAGGTAGCCGTCCGCGTCGGGAATCGCCGCGCAGTCGTCACCGAGTGCAACAGCCTGTGCGAGATCCCGTTCGCCGTTCGGCAATGCCGCCGCGAGCGACGCAACCACGCCGGAGATGTCGTGCTTGTGCTGGAAGCCGCGGCTTGCGCGCAGCGTTGCGATGCGATCTTCGACACTCATTGCCGCCCCTCCGAGCGCAGGACGAAACCCTCGAACGGCGTGCCGCACGGCGGATAGTGTTCAAGCTGGGCCTGCATCAGTTGATGAGGACGTCCGAACAACGTTTCTTCACCGAGCGCATCCCAGTGAAGCCGACGAAACAGCGGCACGTTCTGCGCTTGCACGTGCGCGACGAAGGTCCGGCAACCTTCGGTATGCGCGCTGCTGACGGCCAGCGCGATCAGCATCGAGCCGATCCTGCCCTGCCTGCGAAACGCCGGATGCACCGCGAGCCGCGAACCCATCCAGGTTCCGGGCACGGTTTCATGAATCCGCACCGTGCCGACCACCTGCTCCGGCAGCCCGGCGCAGCAGCTGACCGCAACCAGCAATTGCGCGTGGCGATCGATATCGTCTCGATCGTCGCCGACGAAGATCCCCTGCTCGATGCAGAATACGGCCCGGCGCAGCTTGTGCGCTTCGTCGATTTCCCAGGGAAGCTCCGCCCATTTGATCCGGTATTCGGCAGGCCGATACGTGTCGCGGCTATCGGCCAGCCCCATCTCTACGCAGTACATGGTCATGCCTCGTAGGTCGAAAGCGACGAGCAGGCGCCGCATTTTCCGCAGCCTGCCTTGATGTCGGCGGAGCGCATTCCGGCGTCGCGCAGCATGGCGCCGAGCGGTTCGAGCACCGCCCGCATGAAGTCCGGTGACGGCGCGGGATGACTCTCCAGCGGCGTGCCGCTGATCGGGACGAACGGCACCACGAACGGATACACGCCCAACCCGATCAGTTCGCGCGACATGTCGAGAATCGCCGTCGCGCTGTCGCCGAGCCCGGCGAGGATGTAGGTGCTGACCTGTCCGCGGCCGAACACCGCGACAGCCGCGCGGAATGCCGCCAGGTACCGGGACAGCGGCACGCTCGCCTTGCCCGGCATGATCCGTTCGCGCACGTCCGGCGTCACGGCTTCCAGATGCATGCCCAGCGTATCGATCCCGCTTGCCTTCATCCGCTCGAACCAGCCGTCGTCGTCGGGCGGCTCGCATTGCGCCTGGATCGGGAGATCGACGGCCGCCTTGATCGCAAAGGCGCTTTCGCACAGTACGCGGGCGCCGCGATCCGGTGTCGGCGGTGTGCCGGTCGTCAATACCATGTGCTTGACGCCGTCGAGCAGGACCGCCGCTCGCGCGACCTCGGCAAGTTGTTCAGGCGTCTTGCGGGCGATCGTCCGGCCGGCTGCCAGCGACTGACCGATCGAGCAGAACTGGCAGGTCTTGCGCCGGCTCTCGTAGCGAATGCAGGTCTGCAACACCGTGGTCGCCAGCACGTCGGCACCATGCAGCGTCGCGATGTGCGAATACGGCACGCCCTCCAGCGTCTGCAATGCGTAGAAGCGCGGATTCAACGGAAAGCTGATACTCGCGATCGGGATGGTGCCGCGCGAGAGCAGGCTGACGCCTTCCGCGTCGGGCTCCGCCGCGACGAACGGCGATTCCCACGCGGTGCTCGTGTGCACCGGCACCATGATGGTCACGCCGTCGACCGTCACGGCCTTGTGATCGGACGGCCCCGCGCCGCCGCGCCGGCTCGCGGCGCCAACCCGGGGGTCCGCGAGGCGCAGCCCGACCGACTGCAGTTCAGTCATCAATTGCCGGCTCTGCACCGACGGTTTCGCGTTCGCGCTCATGGCAGTTTCCCTCGAAGTCGCGTGCAGCCGACCCGCTGACCCCCATCGGGGTCACCGTCGTCGCCGGCCGATCGTTGATGGCAAGACTCAGCAGCTCCGGCCGCGCATAGTGGCCGACCGAATCCATCATTCGCTTCCGCTTGGTGATCAGCGACATGTCCAGGTCGGCGATCACCATCCCTTCGCCCGAGCGCAACGGCTCGGCCAGATGCTGGCCCTCCGGGGACACGATCGCTGTATTGCATCCACCGCGCAGGGCTTTCTGCAGATTTGGATCGCCCGTGATCGACTCGATCTGGGCATCCGTCAGCCAGCCGGTCGCGTTGACGACAAAGCAGCCCGATTCCAGCGCGTGGTGACGGATCGTGACTTCGATCTGCTCCGCGAAGATCGGGCCGACCAGCGATCCGGGGAACTGGCTGCAATGAATTTCCTCGTGCTGCGTCATCAGCGCATAACGGGCGAGCGGGTTGTAGTGCTCCCAGCACGCGAGCGCACCGACCCGTCCTACGCCGGTCTGCGCAACCTTGAGTCCGGCCGCGTCGCCCTGTCCCCAGATCATCCGCTCGTGAAACGTCGGCGTGATCTTGCGGCGCTTCACCGCGAGGCGCCCGTCGACGTCGAAGATCAGCTGCGTGTTGTACAGGCTGCCGTGGTCGCGCTCGTTCACACCGAGCACGACCACCATCCCGTGCAGCCGTGCGCGCTCGGCGACCGCATGCGTCACGGGGCCGGGCACCGCCACGGCCTGCTCGTAGAGCCGCATGTGATCGGCGCCGGATGCGACCGGCGCCCGCACGAACGAGAAGTACGGGTAGTACGGCACGAATGTTTCGGGGAAGACGATCAGCTGGACACCGTTGCCGGCGGCCTCGTCGATCGCCGCACAGACCTTGTCGAGCGTCCCGCCGGCGCGTTCCAGATCGGGGGCGATCTGGACGGCTGCCGCCCGGACGATGCGTTTGTCGGACATGATGGCACCCGTCGTTCGATCAAACGGTCCAGGTGTGGATGATCAGCGCGTTCTCCTTGCGGTGAAGCAACTGGATATCCAGCACGTCGAGCGGATTGATCGGTCGGATGCCCTCGATCAACGATGCTTCGCCGTGCCCGTACAGCGCCTGAAGCGCAAAGCGGCACGCGTAGACCTTCCCGCCCTCTTCCATGAACTTGACGAGTTGCTTGTTGAAGTTCAGGTGACCGGGGAACGCCTCGTCGCCGAGCGTCGGAAACCCGCGCTGCAGGCCGAGCGTCACGCCGGGGCCGTAGAGCAGCACCGACGTCTCGAATCCTTTGCGTTGCAGGCGCGTCGCCTGCAGCAGGTTCACGAAGCCGATCGATCCTTCGAACGCAACCGTGTGGAACGTCACGAGCGCCTTCTCGCCCGGCTCCGCCTTGACGTCTTCGAATACTTTTTCCTCGTAGTCGACGAGGAAATCTCCTTTCTTGTGCAGAGGCTGATTGACTGCGGGCATGGCACGCTCCGTTTGCAAATGAGTTGAACGATGTTCCCGAACGTTTTCGAATCCGGGCGAGCTCATTAACGCAACGCATATGCCAACCGGTCCCCGACCTGATGCAATCACTCTCCAATCATTCAATCGATAAATGTCTCTGCCGTCGGTCCGATCCTTGCGTGATCCGATCGGGCTCGGACGGGAAACGACCGTCCAGCGCGCGCACGCGCACCGGACTGATGCAGCGCGAAGGGGTTCGTGCGCATCGACCGTGCATCGATGCATCAGTCCGATACACGATGCGATCAATGCAATCATCTGCCCGTAGAGGGGCAATATATATATTTACGATTAATGCATGATGCTAACGTCGTGCGGAACGATTAACCGGAAACAGGTATGGACAACGCAATCCGCCATTGGTCGAAGCGACTATTGGAAAGCAGGAAACCGGCGTACCTGCTGATCCCCGACCTCATCGAGGAAGATCTCGCCGCGGGCCGTCTGAAACCACGCGACCGCCTGCCCGGGCTGCGCGATCTCGCCAGTGCGCTGAACCTCAACTACACGACGGTGGCCCGCGCTTATGCGGAAGCTCGCCGGCGCGGCTTGCTCGATACACGCGCGGGAAGCGGCACATTCGTGCGCGGCCCGACGCGAACGATTCCGCTGTCGGGCGGGAGCAGCATCGAAATGTCGATGAACATGCCGCCCGAGCCGCCCGAGATGGCCAGGCGGCTGCAGCAATCGGCTGCGGCATTGTTCGATGCAGCGGATCCTTACCAGCTGATGCGATACCAGGATTTCGGCGGCACACCGGCGGATCGCGCCGCCGGACGCGCATGGCTGGCCAATCGCCTGCCCGGCTGCAGCGGCGACGCCGTACTGGTCTGCCCGGGTATCCACAGCGCCCTTGTCGCGCTCATCTCCAGGCTTGCGCGCCGCGGCGATTCGATCTGCCTCGATTCGCTCGCTTACCCCGGCATCAAGGCTATCGCGTCACAATTGGGCGTGCAGTTGCAGCCGCTGCCACGGGACGACGACGGACCGTTGCCGCATGCGTTCGAATCGCTCTGCAGAAGCGGACGGCCTGCCGCGCTGTACTGCAACCCGACCCTGCAGAACCCGAGCACGCTCACGATACCGTTCAGACGCCGCGAAGCGCTGGCCGATATCGCGACGCGCTACAACGTGCCCATCATCGAGGACGACGCCTACACGATGTTGCCACGGAGCGCGCCGCCGCCATTGGCGTTGCTGGCGCCGGAGCTGACCTACTATGTGACTGGCATGTCGAAGAACCTCGGCGCCGGGCTGCGAATCGCGTACCTGCTGGCGCCGACGGTGCGCGAAGCACAGCGCATTGCCGGAGCATTGCGTGCCACGACCGTGATGCCGAGCCCGTTCACGATGCTGCTGTCCACCCAATGGGTCAACGACGGCACGGCGCGCGAGATGCTGGCCGCGATTCGATCCGAGGCGCATGCACGGCAGGCGATCGCAGGCCGGATTCTCGGCGCGTGGCCTTTCGATGCGCATCCCGACGGTTTCCATCTGTGGTTGCCGATTCCGCGCGAGTGCCAGTGGACTGCGCCCGACCTGGCACAGCATCTGCGGAGCCGGAGCGTCGCCGCTGTCGCAAGCACCGCGTTTTCGACGGACGGAAACCCGCCGGCCGCGATTCGCATCTGCCTTGGCGGCCCGCAGGATCGGGAGAGCTGCCGCGACGGCTTGCAGCTCGTCGCCGACGCACTGACCGACGCACATCATCTTTACAGTGCGGCAATGTAGCGGCCGATCCGGACTCGACGGCACGAAAACTCGAACTTCAGACCTGTCCGTGTGGCCCGCCACCGTTTCAACCCGGAACCCTGTGGCAATCGGCAAAGCGCGGACCGTCTCTTTCGCCGGCAGTGCGTGGCAGCGCCCGCTCACATCTGCTCGGTCGGCGAGCGTCTTCGCATCGGCGCAACCGACACGGCGTCGACCGAGGCCGCGGCGCCCTGGTTTCCGAACGCCGGACGATCTTGCAAAACCGCCGCCCACTTCACGCGGGCGGTAACGACCAAGGGTTGCGCGGATGCATGCAACGCCAGTACGGTAGTCCCTGCAGAATCATGCAAAATGCTCCGCATCCGAGATGCAGAGACTTGCCCGCGGGAATCAACTTCGATTTGAACGACTTGCAAGCATTGCGCGCGGTAGTGGAAACGGGAAGTTTCCACAAGGCCACGGAGACGGTCAGCATTTCCCCGCCCGCCTCGAGTCGCCGGATCGACAAGCTCGAGGAGCGCTCGGCGTACGCCTCTTCGAACGCACCACGCGTCGCGTCACCCTCACCACGGTCGGTCGCGTGTTCGCACAGTTGGTCCGACGCAATTCTTTGACCTCGCGCTCCAGGGTCTTGATACGTTCACGCTCGGCCGTGCTCACGCCATCGCGTTCCCCACGGTCGACCTCGTCGCATTTGACCCAATCCAGAAGCGTCTGCGGCGTGCAGCCGATCATCGGTGCAATCGATTCGACTGCCGCCCACATCGATGGGTGTTCACTACGCTGCTCGCGTACCAAGCGCACTGCGCGCGCTCGGACTTCCGGGAAAACTTGCTTGGCTTCCTGTTCATGGCTCCATTCTCCCAAGAGTTGGAGCCTTCACAAAACCCGGGGCGGTTCAGATCTTTTCGTGCTTCGCGCGCCAGATCGGATTGATGGGGCGGCAATCGTGCGTCGAAATTCGTTATGGCCGCACCAGCCCGCGCATGTGCTTGCGCGTCAATTTGCCAGGCGCAGACCTTCGATACTGCGTAATGCTTAAAACGAGGAAAAAAACGCAACAAAACCAGCCTTAATTTAGGTGTGAAATCAGGGGACGACATTTTCGACTACGCGCGTCCCCTTTTCCTACGACATACATCCACGCGGCCTCATGTTTAACTCATGCCAAACCGGATCGGGCGTATTCCGAATCCGAGCGGCGCGCATCTTGAATGTTCACGAAGCAAATCAATGCTTCCATGACTTCCGGTGTGCTTCACGCACTGCCTTTGTACCGCGATGACGAACCGGCTATCGACGTGCGAACCGCGGCGCCTGGCTGTCGCGCCCGTTTCTCTCCAAGTGAAGATTGCCGATGCATCGCCATGGCAATCATGACCGGAACTTTAATGGTGAAAAACACCGAACACGTGAATTTCCGCAGCGCGATCTCCTGTGCGCCAGTAACAAGCGAGCCGCTCGAGTACCCGCTCGCATGCGTCTGATCTGTTTCCCCTATGCGGGCGGCTCGGCCGCCGTTTATCGTGGTCTGCAAGCCTTGTTGCCCGGCATCGAAGTGTGCCGTCATGAACTTGCAGGCCGAGGCAGCCGCCTGTCCGAGCCTGCCGTACGAGACATGTCGACGCTGATCGACGTGTTGCTGTGCGACCTGGACAACTGCTTCGATCGTCCCTTCGCACTGCTCGGACACAGCATGGGCGCGGCTATTGCCGTCGAACTGGCACTGCGGCTTCCCGCCCAGGCGCAACCGAACCTGCGGCATCTGTTCGTGAGCGGGCGCGCCGCACCGGGCAAGGAGCGACCTGTTCGACGCATGCAGGCGCTGGACGACCGCGCCTTCCTCGATGCACTGCACGAGATGGGCGGCACGCCGAAGCCGGTACTGGACAACAGCGAACTGATGGCGCTGCTGATGCCGGCGCTGCGGGCGGATTTCACGATGATCGAAAACTACCGGCCCGTGCCCGGGCGCAGGCTGGCGGTGGACATCACCGCGTTCGCGGGCCGGGCGGATGAACAGGTCCCCGTTGATTCCGTTGCAGGCTGGGGCGCCGAGACGACCGGGCGGTTCGATTTTCACGTCATCGAAGGAGATCATTTCTTCATGAGAAGCGAAATGCGGGCGATGGCCGGCATCATCGCGGCGCGCCTGCGGCGCGCGGAACACGTTGCGTCGAGCGCACTGCAGGCATGACGGGCCGATCCTCGCGATCGGCGTGCCGACCGGTGCCGTGTCGAATGAAGAGGCTCGTGCGCCCTATCGGCTTCCATGCCGGAGCCGCGGGCCGGTCAAGCATGCCTGGAGGCCGCGCGTCGCTTCCTTGCGCGCGATACTTGGAGTGCAATTGTGCAACGTAATCGAAAGCGAATCCTCGTAACAGGTGGCGCGGGTTTCCTCGGTTCGCATCTTTGCGAGCGCCTGGTCGAACTCGGTCACGACGTATTGTGCGTCGACAACTATTTCACCGGCACGAAGCAGAACGTGGCTGCGCTGCTCGGCAACCCGAGCTTCGAGGCGCTGCGCCACGACGTGACCTTTCCGTTGTACGTCGAGGTGGACGAGATTTACAACCTCGCCTGTCCGGCTTCGCCAATCCACTATCAATTCGATCCCGTGCAGACCACCAAGACCAGTGTGATGGGCGCGATCAACATGCTGGGGCTCGCCAAGCGCACGCACGCACGCGTTCTGCAAACCTCGACAAGCGAAGTGTACGGCGACCCCGATGTGCATCCGCAACCGGAGAGTTACCGGGGCAACGTCAACCCGCTCGGGCCGCGCGCCTGCTACGACGAAGGAAAACGTTGCGCGGAGACCCTGTTCTTCGACTATCACCGCCAGCAAAACGTGCGAATCAAGGTAGTACGCATCTTCAACACGTACGGGCCGCGCATGCATCCCAATGACGGCCGCGTGGTTTCCAACTTCATCGTGCAGGCGCTGCGCGGCGAGGACATCACGCTGTATGGCGACGGCAGCCAGACCCGGGCGTTCTGCTATGTCGACGATATGGTCGACGGTTTGATCCGGATGATGGCCACGCCCGCGGACCTCACCGGCCCGATCAATCTCGGCAATCCGCACGAGATCGCGGTCAGCGAACTTGCGCAGATCATTTTGCGCCTGACGGGCTCGAAGTCGCGGCTCGTATTCCGTCCGCTGCCGAAGGATGATCCGACACAACGTTGCCCCGATATTGGCCTCGCACGCACCCACCTCGATTGGGAGCCGACGGTCGGGCTCGAAGCGGGGCTCCGGCGGACCATCGACTATTTTCGCGCGACCATGCCGGCTTGACGCCGCGTCCGGAAACCACGCTTCGATGATCGGGATGCGATGGCATGACGTAGTGACGTTGCATCGCCTGTGTCCCATTTTTACGTGACAGACGCGATATGGACTACATGCTCCAATCAGGCCGTACCGTTACGCCATTGGCCAGGATGAAGCAATGCCAGTGTCCATCAATCCGCCTCGCAAGCCAGATCTCCTCGCATGGAAAAACTTGAGTATCTGAAGCATGTCGAATCGAAGGCGCGAACCTACGCGACATCTTTCCCACGGCTGTTTACCCATGCCAAAGGCATACGGGTACGCGACTCCGAGGGGCAGGAATACATCGACTGTCTGTCAAATGCAGGTACGCTCGCGCTCGGACATAATCACCCGGAAGTCAATGAAGCCGTCATGCGGTTTCTGTCGTCCGATCAAATTCAACAGGCACTCGACCTGGCGACGCCGGCAAAGCACGCGTTCGTCGAGCAGCTTTTCTCGCTTTTGCCCAACAAGATCGCCGAATCCGGCAAGATCCAGTTTTGCAGTCCCAGTGGGGCGGATGGCGTCGAAGCGGCTATCAAGCTGACCAGGCACCATACGGGCCGCTCGACGATCATGGCGTTCCACGGCGCCTACCACGGCATGACGGCCGGCGCACTCGCCGTGTCGGGAAATCTCACGCCGAAATCGGCCGGCGGCAATGGACGCGACGTTCATTTCCTGCCTTATCCCTATGCTTTTCGCTGCCCGTTCGGCACCGATGGCTCGGCGACCGATCAACTCAGCATCAACTATATTCGGACCGTCCTGTCCGATCCCGAGAGCGGGATAACGAAACCGGCGGCAATCATTGTCGAAGTCGTGCAAGGCGAAGGGGGTTGCATCCCCGCTTCCGACGCCTGGTTGATCGAGTTGCGCAACCTGACGCTGCGGCATGAAATCCCGTTGATCGTCGATGAAGTGCAGACCGGACTCGGTCGAACCGGCGCGCTGTTCGCGATCGAACATTCCGGCATCCAGCCGGACGTACTGGTGTTGTCGAAGGCATTCGGCGGCGGCTATCCATTATCGGTGGTGGTCTATGACAAGCGCCTCGACACCTGGCCGCCCGGCGCGCACGCCGGCACCTTTCGAGGCAACCAGATCGCGATGGTGGCCGGCTTGTCGACCATGCGCATCGTCGAACGAGACGGTCTGTCGGCGCACGCTGACAGAGTCGGAAAACTACTGGTTGCCGGCCTCGAAGCGGTTGCCGAACGCTTCCCCTGTCTGGGCCAGATACGCGGCCGCGGCCTGATGATCGGCGTTGAAGTCGTCATACCCGGCCCACATGGCCAAACAGGCCCAACCCATGCAGAACGGGCAAAAGCCATCAAGCTGAACTGCCTGCGAAACGGACTCGTCATCGAAACCGGCGGCCGCAACGGCGCGGTACTCAGGTTCCTGCCGCCGCTGATCGTTTCGGAAGCGGATATCCACGAGATTCTCAATCGCTTCGAGCATGCGGTGGAAACGGCTTGCCGTGCATAGCCGCACCGCGGCGCGACCATGCAGACCGACCGGTTCGGGTTTCGCCGTGATCCACGTTCAGAAAAGGACTATTGACCATGCTGGGCATGACGGAACGCAAGCTGCTTGTCGACGGGAGTTCTCCGTGGCTGCTGGAGCCTGCGTCGAACGGGCGCGATATCGTGCTGGCGGTGAACGACAACCGGGTGGAGCTGGAATCCCGGCTTCTCGAACATGGCGCGCTCCTGTTTCGTGGCTTCGACGTTTCATCCGTGGGCGGCTTCGAAGCGTTTGCTGACGCGATTTCGGCCCATAAGTCCGACTACGTCTATCGTTCCACTCCGCGCACCTCGATCGGCAATGGCATATTCACCGCAACCGAGTATCCGCCGAGCGAGACAATCGCACTTCATTGCGAAAACGCGTATCAACGAAGCTGGCCGCTGAGAGTGGCATTCTGTTGCCTTGCTCCGGCCACGACCGGCGGCGAAACGCCGATTGCCGACATGCGCGAGGTGAGCCGCAGGATCGGACCGCGCATCCTGCAGAACTTCGAGGCGAAACAGGTCCGCTATGTCAGGCACTACCGGCGGCACGTCGACATTCCGTGGGAAACCGTCTTTCAGACCTGCGACCGCAGCCAGGTTGCGGCCTTCTGCGCGGACAACGGCATCGAGCTCGAATGGCTCGACGACGACACGCTACGCACCGCACAGATCAGCCAGGGTGTGGCTTACCATCCGGTAACCCGCGACAGGGTGTTCTTCAATCAGGCACATCTGTTCCATATCTCGAACCTGGAAGCATCGCTCGCCAGTTCGATCGTCAGCCTGTTCGGCAATGACCGTATTCCGCGCAACG
This sequence comes from Burkholderia sp. LFS061, assembly GCF_047978125.1. Classification (NCBI taxonomy): domain Bacteria; kingdom Pseudomonadati; phylum Pseudomonadota; class Betaproteobacteria; order Burkholderiales; family Burkholderiaceae; genus Burkholderia; species Burkholderia sp. LFS061. The sequence continues at coordinate 89,974 of NZ_JBFPFS010000005.1, forward strand.
CTTTCTATGGCGACGGGAGTCCATTCGATCTCGCCGACATCGAGCAGATCCGCAACGCATTCCGCGACTGCGCCATCACGTTTCCATGGCAACGAGGCGACGTCCTGCTGGTCGACAACATGCGCTTCGCGCATGGCCGCAACCCATTCGAAGGCGAGCGCAAGGTCGTCGTGTCATTGCTGGACCCGTACTCCCCCGACAGTGAAGAAATGGCCGACCGTTAGCCAGCGCGAGCGTACGAATTAATAAAAATCCATATTGATCAAGTGCGCGAAACGCCATGTCCATGGATTACGGGGCAGACGTCGGATTAGAGCGATGCTCTAATTTCAATACCATCCAATTCAACAAGCAAGCTTGGCGGGATCGCCGCAACTGGTCCTGATGAATTCAACGTTTGGCAGACAACGAAGGTTGAGTATGCTTCCCGATACAAAATTCAGGACTGTTACGGAAATATTGATATTTCGCGGCAAGGTCGAACCGGAGAAGACGGCATTCATTTTTCTCGAGAACGGCGAATCGGAACTGACTCGGCTCACGTTCGGCGACCTGGACAAGCGGGCTCGCGGCATCGCCGCCAGGCTGCAAGGCATGGCGCAACCGGGCGATCGCGTCCTGCTGGTCTATCCGCCCGGACTGGAATTCATCTGCGCATGGGTGGGATGCCTGTACGCCGGCCTGATCGGCGTGCCTGCCTATCCTCCGCGCAGGCATCGTCCCGCGGATCGTCTCAAGGCCATCGTCGCCGACGCCGGGCCGGTCGTCGCGCTGACCGACGCAGCCACGCTCGACGGCATGGTGCATCGCGCGGACGGCTATTCCGACACGCTGGAACTGAAGATCCTGGCGACGGACCGGAGCTTCGACGCACCGGCCGAACAATGGCGCGCACCGGAAATCACGCCGCAGACGCTGGCGCTTCTGCAATACACGTCAGGCTCCACCGGTACGCCAAAAGGCGTGATGATCAGCCACGCGAACATCCTGAGCAATATGGCTGTCATCGCCGAGGCGAGCGATGCCGATGCGTCGGCGGTGTTCGTCAGCTGGCTCCCGGTGTTTCACGACATGGGTTTTTTCGGGAAGGTGCTGCTGCCGATCTATCTCGGTGTGCTGTCGGTGCTGATGGCGCCCGCGGCGTTCGTGCAGAAGCCCATCCGCTGGCTGCAGGCAATCACGAAGTATCGCGGCACGCATTGCGCCGCGCCGGATTTCGCGTATGACCTGTGCGCGCGCAAAATATCCGATGAAGCCCGCGCGCAGCTGGATCTGAGCAGCTGGCGGGTCGCATTCAACGGCGCGGAACCGGTGCGCGCGGAGTCGGTGGCACGTTTTTCGCGCGCATTCGCCGCGTGCGGCTTCCACGCGCAAACCATGCGCCCCGTCTACGGCATGGCCGAGGCGACCTTGTTCATCTCCGGTCAGCCGGCACGCTCGCTGCCGCTCGTGGCGGACTACGACGCCGACGGCCTGGCACAAGGCGTGGCGACGAGAAGCGACCGCGGCAAGCGCCACGCGCTGGTCTCATGCGGTCGGACCTGGGCGGAGCACCGCCTGCAGATCGTGAATCCGGATACCGGTGAGCACTGCCCGCCCGACCGGATCGGCGAAATCTGGTTGACGGGCCCGAGCGTCGGCGTCGGCTACTGGAACCGCGTCGAGGAAACGGAGCACACCTTTCGCGCGAAGCTGGATGGCGATGACGCGCGTTACCTGCGCACCGGCGATCTCGGCTTCGTCGAGGGCGATAACCTCTTCGTCACCGGCCGCTTGAAAGACCTCATCATCGTCGCCGGCCGCAATCACTACCCGCAGGATCTCGAGCAATCCGCCGAAGGAAGCCACCCCGCGCTGGCGCCCAACGCGTCGGCGGCTTTCTCGATCAACGTCGATGACGTGGAGCGGGTCGTTATCGCATGCGAAGTGCGCCGGGAAGCGCTCAACACCCTGAACGCGGAAGCCGTCGCAGCGGAGATCCGGCGCAAGCTCGCCGAAGAGCATGACGTCGATCTGTATGCGGCGATCCTGTTGAAGCCCGCCACGATCCTGCGCACGTCCAGCGGAAAAATCCAGAGGAGCCGAATCAGACAGGCATTCCTCGATGAACAGGGGCTCGCGATCGCGGGCGAGTGGCGGCGTTCGTTTTCCCCGGAGGTCGCGCCCTCCGCGACAGCGGCACGCGACACGCAAGCGCTGGTGCAATGGTGCGTCGAGCGTGTCTCGCGTCTGTCGGGAATCGATTCCGGCAAAATCGACCCCGACGCGCCGTTCAGCATCTATGGGCTCGATTCGAAGGACGCCATCATGCTCTCTGGCGAGTTGCAGGACTGGCTCGGGCTGCCGGTTTCCCCTACCGTCGTCTACGATTTTCCGAGTATTTCCCTGCTCGCGCGCCATTTGAGCGGCACCGGGAATGCCATGCCGGACCAGGCGCCCGGTTCGGCCGAAGCACGCGCGGATATCGCCATCGTCGGCATGGGATGCCGTTTCCCCGGCGCCAGTCATCCCGACGCATTCTGGCAGCTTCTGCAGGAGGGCCGGGACGCGGTCGGCGCGTCGCAGCAGCGCGCCGGCGGCCTTCCGCCCACCGGACTGCTGGAACAGGTCGATCTGTTCGATGCGGCGTTCTTCGGCATCAGCGCCCGCGAAGCCGAATCGATGGATCCGCAGCAGCGTCTGCTTCTCGAGGTTGCGTGGGAGACGCTCGAGCATGCGGGGATCGCGCCCCGGAGTCTCGCCGGCGGACGCACCGCGGTCATCGTGGGCATCAGCAATTCGGACTACATCCGTCTGGCGCAGGAAGAAGTCGCGGATGTCGGCCCTTATGTCGCGACCGGCAATGCGCTCAGCGTCGCCGCCAACCGCATTTCCTACACGCTCGATTTGCGCGGCCCGAGCTGGGCGGTCGATACCGCGTGTTCGTCCTCGCTCGTCGCGGTTCATCAGGCGTGCCGCGCGCTGCAGCGCGGCGAGTCCGATGCGGCGCTTGCCGGCGGGGTCAACCTGATTCTGGCGCCGCAATTGAGCGCCTCCTTCACGCAATCGGGCATGCTTTCGCCGGACGGCCGATGCAAGGCGTTCGATGCGGCAGCCAACGGTTATGTGCGCGGCGAAGGCGTGGGCATGGTGCTGCTCAAGCGGCTCGACGATGCGCTCGAGAACGGCGACACCGTGTTCGCCGTGATCCGCGGCTCCGCGGTGAATCAGGATGGACGCAGCAATGGCCTGACCGCGCCCAATGGCCCGGCCCAGCAGGCCGTGATTCGCAGTGCGCTGCGCGATGCCGGCGTACGCGCGCAGGACATCGGCTTCGTCGAAGCGCACGGTACGGGAACGCCGCTCGGAGACCCGATCGAGTTGAACTCGCTGGCGGCGGTCCTGGGCGAATCTCGTCGGCCGGACGATCACTGCTGGATCGGTTCGGTCAAGACCAACATCGGCCATCTGGAGTCGGCGGCGGGCATCGCCAGCCTGATCAAGACCGCCCTTGCGCTACACCATCGTGCCATTCCGCCGAACCTCCATTTCCGGTCGATCAATCCTCAAATCGCGCTCGACGGCACGCCCTTCCGTATTCCGCAGCAGGTCACGCGCTGGCATTCGGAACACGGGCCGCGCATGGCCGGCGTGAGTTCGTTCGGCTTCGGCGGCACCAATGCGCACATGATCCTATCCGAAGCGCCACGGCCCGGGGAGATCGAAGCCGACTCGGCGGCGCCCGCGGCGCACGTCGTGACGCTCTCCGCGCGCACGCCCGAAGCGTTGCAAGCGCTGGCGGCGTCCTATGCGGCGTATCTCGACGCCCATCCCGAGGCCCGTGTGCGGGATGTCGCGTTCACGGCAAATACCGGGCGCACCCACTTCACGCGGCGAGCGGCCATCGTCGCATCGAGTCTCGATACGTTGCGTTCGCAACTGGACGCCGTTTCGGCCGGCGAGCCCGCCGAAACACCGCCTGCGGTGACCTTCCACTTTTGCGCCGACGACGGCGGCAGCGCCGACGCGGTTCGGCAATTGCGTTCAGCCAGCCCCGCCTTCGGCGCGCTGATGCAGCGGCAATCCGACGCGCCCGGGCACGTCTCCACCGAGGCCGGGTTCACGGCATTCCAGCGCGCGCTGGCGCAACTGTGGATGTCCTTCGGCATTACGCCGCTCGCCGTCAGCAGCACGGGCGACGGGCATCGCGCCGCAGCCTCGCTGGCGGGCGTGCCGCAGGCGCCGGACGGCGGTGCGGCGGGAAATCACGACATCGTGATCGAAATCGGCGCGCACACGGCCGCGTGGGACACGATCCTGCACACGCTCGCCGAGCTCTACGTACGCGGCGCGTCCATCAACTGGGATGCCGTGGAGCAGGACACACCGCGCCGCCGGCTCGCCCTGCCGACCTACCCGTTCGAGCGTCGCGGCTTCTGGATCAGTCCACGCGCGCCTCGGCATCCGTTGCTCGGGCGCCTCATGGAGCCGCACGCGCATGCGCCGGCCACGTGGATCTGGCAGTCGCGTCTCGACGCTCCGGCAACCATCTTTCTCAGCGGTCATCGCGTCAAGGGATCGCCCGTGCTGCCCTATTCCGCCTACGTGGAAATGGCGCTGGCGGCAACTTCGGAAATCGGCGCCGCCAGCCATACCACGTTGAAGGACCTCGCACTGCATGCGCCGTTGCCGCTGCATCCGCATGAATCGTGCACCGTGCAGACCGTGCTGAGTCGCCAGTCCTGGGGACCGTTTTCGTTTGCCGTCTATCACCGGATCGAGGACACCAGCGCCGCCGCGACATGGCAGATGTGCGCGAGTGCCGAAATTCACGAATCGGATCGGAGCCACGCATGAAATTCGGCCTGATGTTCTTCGCCAGCAGTGAAGAGGCGCTGTCCGGCAACAAGTACCAGCTCGTGATGGAAAGCGCGCGTTTCGCCGATGCGAACGGGTTTTCCAGCGTCTGGGTGCCGGAGCGCCATTTCACCGAATTCGGCTCGCTGTACCCGAATCCCGCTGTCCTGCACGCCGCGCTTGCCGCTGCCACCCGACGCGTGAAGCTGGTCGCAGGCAGCGTGGTCGCAGCGCTGCACAACCCGATCCGGATCGCGGAAGAATGGTCCATGGTGGACAACCTGTCGAACGGCCGCGTGGGCGTGTCGTTCGCGTCCGGATGGAATCCGGACGACTTCGTGTTCGCGCCGGACAAATACGCGACCCGGCAGGACGACATGCTGACCACGATGCGCGCCGTCCAGCATCTGTGGCGCGGCGGGTCGCTGGATGCGAAGAACGGCGTCGGCAAGCCGGTGCAGTTGCGCATCTATCCGACGCCGGTGCAGCCGGAACTGCCCGTCTGGGTGACTGCCGCGAGCAATCCGCAGACCTTCGTGCGCGCCGGCGAAGTCGGCGCCAACCTGCTGACCCACGTGCTCGACCAGGATCGGGACCAGCTCGCGCACAAGATCGCCCTCTACCGCGACGCGCGCGCAAAGCATGGCTTCGATCCGGCGGCCGGCACCGTGTCCGTGATGCTGCACACGTTCGTCGGCGACGATGCGGCGCGGGTGCGCGAGCAGGCGCGCGCGCCGTTCTGCAACTACATCCGCAGCAATATCGGACTGTTGAACGGGTTGGCGCAGAGCCGCGGCCAATCGGTGGACGTGCGCGCGATGGGCGCGCGCGAACTGGACGAGTTCGTCGAGTTTCTCTATGAACGCTTCGCGCAATCGCGCGGCCTCATCGGCACGCCGGAAACCTGCGTCGAACTGGTGCGGGATCTCGAGTCGATCGGCGTGGACGAAGTGGCCTGCCTGCTCGATTTCGGTCCGCCGGTCGAGCTGATCCTCGGCAATCTTCCGCAGTTGCGTCGACTACGGGAGATGTGCGCCCCCAGGCGATCCGCCGCGCCGACGAGATTCGATGCCGCCGAGGTGCAGGCCCGCTGCACCGAAACGACTTCGGGCGCCGACTTCAATGGCGAAATCCGGCAGCACGGCGTGCAGATCGACGGCGTGTTCAACGCAATCCAGCAGATCTGGCGCACGGCCGGTGAGGCGCTGGGGAAAATCAGCCTGCCGGCGGACGCGCTGGCATCGTCGCAATACCAGGTGCACCCCGCTTTTCTCGACGCGTGCAGCCGCGTGCTCGCCGCCGCTATCGATCCGGACGCGCTGGAGGCAGGCGACCTGTACCTGCCCAGTTCGATCGGCGCGGTACGGGTTCATCAGCCGCCGTCGTCAGCGGATGCGTGGAGTCACGCCACGCTGCGCAAGCCGAGCGGGCAAGGCGCGCTGGAGGGCGATATCCGCGTCCACGACCTCGCCGGGCGACTGCTGATCGAGATCGATGCGCTGCGGTTGCAGCATGTGCGTTCCGGGCGAACCGTCGAGCGGCACGACTTGTCCGCGCTGCTTTATCGGCGCGTCTGGAGACCGTCGAGCGTCGACGCGGCAACCGGCGGTTCGGCGCAGGGCGAGTGGCTGATTCTCGCGGACCGTGGCGGCGTCGGCGCGCAACTGTCGGCTCTGCTGGAAAGCGCGGGCGATACGTGCACGCTGCGCTTCGCCGACGCGACGCCGGAACTGTCCGCGCTCGACCGGCCGCTGAAGGGCATCATTCACCTGTGGAGTCTCGATCTCGCGCCCGCCGACATCGCGTCGCGACGGCGTGCCAGCGCGAGCGTGCTGCAACTGGTCAGGGCGCTCGCGTCACGCGCACCGGCAGCCCGGCAGGCGCGTCTGTGGCTGGTGACGTCGGGTGCGATGAATGTGCTGGACGGCGAATCGACCGCCGTCGCGCAGGCCCCCCTGTGGGGATTGGGCCGCGCGATCGCCGTGGAGCATGCGGCGATGTGGGGCGGGCTGGTCGACCTCGATCCCGCACAGCCGTCAGCGGCGCACATCGTGCAAGCGGTACAGGCCGGCGGCCGTGAAGACATGATCGCGTTTCGCCGCGGACAGCGCTACGTCGCGCGTATCGCCCGCGACGATCGCGAATTCGTCAGCCACCGGCCGATCCGGTTCCACCACGACGCGACCTATCTGGTGACCGGCGGGCTCGGCGGGCTCGGCCTGCGGCTCGCGTCCTGGCTCGCCGACAACGGCGCCGGCAAAGTCGTACTGCTCGGGCGCGGCGCGCCCTCCCCGGCAGCCGAGAAAATCCTGCAGACGCTCGACGCGCGGTTCGTTCGCGCCGACCTGTCGCGTCGCGAGGACGTCGCGCAAGCGCTCGGCGAAATCGCGCATTCGATGCCGCCACTCAAGGGGGTCTTTCACCTCGCCGGCGCGCTCGACGATGCACTGCTGACGCGCCAGGACGACGACTTCTTCCATCGCGCCGGAAGCGGCAAGGCCGACGGCGCCTGGTATCTGCACGAGCTGACGGCCGACTTGCCGCTCGACCATTTCGTCCTGTTCTCGTCGATGGCCGCGCTGATCACCATGCCGGGCCAGGGCAACTACGCGGCGGCGAACAGCTTCCTCGACGCCCTCGCGCAGCATCGGCGCGCGCAGGGGAAACCAGGGCTCAGCGTCAATTGGGGGCCGTGGGCGGACATCGGCCACGCCACGACCGACTACGGACGCCGCGCGCACGAACAACTGGCTGCGCTCGGCGTCGGCACGCTGCCGCCCGAACTGGCCATCGCGACGCTGGAACGGCTGATGGCGTCGGGCGTCGCCCAGTCCGGGGTGGCGCGCATCGACTGGCCGACCCTGTTCCGGGTCGATGCGCCGGCCGCCGGGTCGGCGCTGTTTTCCGAACTGGCGCAACCGGCCGCGCAGCCTGCGCAGCAAGAGACGGCATTGCTGCGCCAGTTGCATGCGTGCGCGCCGCGCGAGCGGATCGAGCTCATCGCCGACACGCTCGCGAAGATGCTGGCCGAGACGCTGCGGCTCTCCGGCCCCGACGCCATTGCGCCCGAGCAATCGCTGCTCGATCTCGGCCTGGATTCGCTGATCGCGCTCGAACTGACCGACCGCCTCACCAAGGTGTTCGGAAGGCCGTTTCGCGCGACGCTGTTCTTTTCCTATCCGAACCTGCAAACGCTCGCCCGGTTCGTTCTCGACGAACTGTCGCCGTCGCTCCCCGCGCCTGTCGTCGACAAAGCATCCGACGACCTCGACGAGGACGACCTTTCCGAACTGATCGCCCAGGAGATAGGCGCCCCATGAACGCCAAGGCCACGCATGCACTGAAAGCCGCGCTCGACGAACTGCGCCTGCGGCGCGCCGAAATCGCGGCGCTGCGTTCGGACCGCAACGAACCGATCGCCGTCATCGGCATGGCTTGCCGCTTCCCCGGCCGCAGCGATACGCCGGACGCGTTCTGGCAGTTGCTCGATGACGCGCGCGATGCCGTCACCGAAGTGCCGGGCGAACGCTGGGACATCGATCGCTATTACGACCCCGATCCGTCCACGCCCGGCAAGATGGCGACCCGCCACGGCGCCTTTCTCGAACGCGTGGATCAATTCGACGCGGCGTTCTTCGGGATCGCGCCGCGCGAAGCGACCTACCTCGATCCGCAGCAACGGCTCCTGCTCGAAGTGGCCTGGGAGGCGCTCGAGAACGCCCATCTCGCGCCCGAGCGCTTCCGGCAGTCCGCCACGGGCGTGTACGTCGGCATTACCTGCTTCGATCATGCGATCCAGGTGTCCAATGCGTCGATGCCGTCGAGCAGCTACGCCGGCACGGGCAGCGCGCTGAACATGGCCGCGGGCCGGCTGTCGTTCGTGCTGGGCCTCACCGGCCCGAGCATGGCGATCGATACCGCCTGCTCGTCGTCGCTGGTCTGCCTGCACCTGGCCTGCGAAAGCCTGCGCTCGCGGGAAAGCAACATGGCGCTCGCGGGCGGCGTCAACCTGATGCTGTCGCCCGAGGTGATGGTCAGTTTCTCGCAAGCGCGCATGCTGTCGCCGGACGGACGCTGCAAGACCTTCGACGCGGCGGCGGACGGCTATGTGCGCGGCGAAGGGTGCGGCATGGTGGTGCTCAAGCGCCTCGCCGACGCGCTCGCCGACGGCGACCGGGTGCTCGGCATCGTGCGCGGCACGGCGGTCGACCAGGGCGGCGCGGGCGGCGGGCTGACCGTTCCGAGCCGCGATTCGCAGGAACGGGTGATCCGCCGCGCACTGAACCAGGCCGGCCTCGCGCCCGGCGACGTCTCCTATGTCGAGGCCCACGGTACCGGGACGTCCCTCGGCGACCCGATCGAGGTCGAAGCGCTGGCCGGCGTCTACGGCCCCGGGCGCGCGGCGACCGAGCCGCTCGTGATCGGTTCGGTCAAGACCAATATCGGGCATCTGGAATCGGCCTCCGGCATCGCCGGCCTGATCAAGGTCCTGCTGTCGTTCGAGCACGACCGGATTCCGGCGCACCTGCATTTCACGCAGCCCAATCCGCATACGCCGTGGCAGGACATTCCAATCCGTGTCGCGGCCGATCCGGTCGCATGGCGGCGCGGGGAACGCAGGCGAATCGCCGGGGTGAGCGCGTTCGGGTTCAGCGGCACCAATGCCCACGCGATCGTCGAGGAACCGCCCGTCGCGCCGGCGCACGCCGCGCAGCGCGGGCTGCTGCTGCTGTCGGCCAAATCCGAAGCGGCGCTGGCAGCGCTCGCGCAACGCTACGAGCGCGCGATCGCCGGCGCGCCGCCGCGGGAGCTGGCCGCCATCTGCCGCGCCGCCGCCACCGGACGGAGTCACTATCCGTTTCGAGCGGCCTATGTGTCGGGCGTGAGGGAAGCGTCGGCGGCCGCGGCGCGCACGGGCAAGGCGTTGCGCATGGGCTTCCGGTTCGGCGCGCCGGACACCGGCGTCGCGCGCGAGCTCCACGCGTCGGAACCGCTGTTCCGCGACGCGTTCGCGCGTTGCTCGGTGCCGCTGGAGGCACTCGATACCGACGCGGGCCGTTTCGCGATCCAGTTCGCGTGGGCGGAACTGTGGAAGGGATGGGGCATCCGCCCGTCCGTCGTATCGGGCCACGGCGTCGGCGAATATGTCGCGGCCTGCGTGGCGGGCGTCGTGAGCGTTGCCGACGCGCTGCGCCTCGTGGCCGCCCGGTCGGATGCCGAAGCGTTGCGCGCCGCGCTTCAGGACACGCCGCTCGCACGGCCGTCGGTCCGCCTGATCTCCGGCTGCCTCGGTGCCGAAGTGACCGACGAGGTGACGCATCCGCAGTACTGGCTGCAGCTTGCCGGGGCGTCGGAGCAAGCCGACGCGCCGCACACGCCGGAGGGGCTCGTCGACGGCTGGCTGCCGCCGCCATGCGCCGGCGATGCACTGGAGCGCGCACTCGCGGTGCTGTACGTGCAGGGCTGGCAGTTCGACTGGAGCGCGCTGTTCCCGGCGCCCGCCCAGCCCGCCACGACCTTGCCGAACTACCCGTTCGAGCGGCAGCGCTTCAGCCTGGAGAAGATCCAGCCGCCGATCGTTGGCATGGATGCCGGCAGCATCGACGAAGCGTTGCGGCACCTCAAGTCGTCGGGCAAGTACTCGGAGGACGTGCTGAACGCCTTTCCGGACCTGCTCAGGACTGCGTTCGCCCCCGCCGAAACCGCCGCCCCGACCGCACACCCGCTCTATCACGTGGTGTGGGAGCCGCAAGCCGCGTTGCCGGCGGCCCGGTTCGCCGCCGACGCGTCGCCGTGGCTGATCTTCGCGGACGAGAGCGGTGTCGGCGAACGGCTCGCGGCGCTGCTGCGGGAGCACGGCGCATCCTGCTCGCTGGTGCGCCCCGGCCCTGACCATGGCGCCGGCGCGGAAGCGGGCCGGCAGATCGCGCCCGAGCGGCCGGACGATTTCGTCCGCTTGCTGAACGAGACCGCCGCCCCCGGCCAGCGCATCGTCTTTCTATGGGCGCTGGACGAAGCCGTCGGCGAGACGCGCATGTCCACTGCCCTGCTGCATCTCGTGCACGCGCTGGTCGGCAGCGAGCGCGAGTGGACGCCTTCGACCCGGCCCAGGATCTGGGTAGTCACGCGCGACGCGGTGGAAGCCGGCGCAGCGCCGCACGTATCGGGGTTCGCACAGGCTGCGCTGTCGGGCCTGGCACGCGGGGCGATGATCGAGCATCCGGAATGGTTCGGAACCGCGATCGATCTCGATCCGGCCGCGCCGGAAGACGAGACGCAGGCGCTGCTTCAGGAGATGCTCGGCGAGAGCCGCGAAGAACAGGTGGCGTTGCGGCACGGCGCGCGCCATGCCGCGCGCCTGAGCCCGCTCGCGCAAGCCGAAACGGCCGCGCTGCGGGTCGAACCGGACGCGGCCTACCTGATCACCGGCGGATTCGGCGCGCTCGGGCTGCACACCGCCCGGTGGCTGGCGGCGCGCGGTGCAGGCACGCTGATCCTGGTCGGCCGGCAAGGCGTCGCGAGCGACGAGAGCCGGCGGGCGATCGCCGAGCTGCGCGAGCGGAACGTGTCGCTGCGCTGCGAGCGCCTCGATATCGCCGACCCGGTGGCGGTCGCCGATTTTTTCGCCGCGCTCCGGCGCGATGGCGTGCCGCTGCGGGGCATCGTGCATGCGGCCGGCATCGTCGGCTACAAGCCGATCATGCAGGTCGAGCGCGAGGAGCTGGACGCGGTCCTGCAACCCAAGGTCGCCGGCGCGTGGCTGCTCCATCAGCAAAGCGAGCACTTCCCGCTCGATTTCTTCATCCTGTTTTCGTCGATCGCGTCCGCGTGGGGTTCGCGTGAGCAGGCGCACTACAGTGCCGCGAATCGATTCCTCGACGCGCTCGCGCATCATCGCCGCAGCCAGGGCCTGCCGGCCCTGAGCGTGAACTGGGGGCCCTGGGCGCAAGGCGGCATGACGTTCCCCGAGGCGGAAGCGCTGCTGCGGCGTGTCGGCATCCGTTCGCTGGCGGCGGATCGCGCGCTCGACGTGCTGGATCACCTCCCCGCCGTGCCACAGGTGGCGGTCGTCGATATCGACCTGGCACTGTTCCAGGGCTCCTACGAGGCGCGCGGACCCAAGCCGTTCCTCGACCGCGTGCGGGTGGGCGGAAGCCCGCCGAGCGCGCCGGCGATGCCGGCGTTGAGCGGCTCATCGCCGCGCGAGCGAAAGCGCCTGCTGGCGGACAGCATCGATCGCGCGGTTGCCCAGGTGCTCGGCTACGGAGCGGGGACGCTGGATCGCGACCTCGGCTTCTTCGAGATGGGCATGGATTCGCTGATGGCGCTGGACGTGCGCACGCACCTCGAAAAAGCGCTGGGCATCCCGTTGTCGGTCGCGCTGTTGTTCGATCATCCGACGGTCAACGCCCTCGCGGATTTCCTGGCGGAACAGTCGTCCGGCGCCGCGCCGGACGCGGACGCGCACGCGGCGCCGACGCAGGCCGTGCCGGCGCAGCCGCGGCCGGTCGCGCCGGCCATCGAGGCCCGCGAGGCCGGCACGCCGGAACCGATCGCCATCGTCGGCATGAGTTGCCGGTTTCCGGGCGCCGCGCACGATCTCGACGCCTATTGGCGGCTGCTGAACGACGGGGTGGATGCGATCTCCGAAGTGCCGCGCGAACGCTGGGATGTCGACGCGTACTACGATCCGGATCCGGAAGCGCCGGGGCGCATGGTTTGCCGCTTCGGCGGTTTTCTCGACGACGTCGATCAGTTCGATCCGGCCTTTTTCCGTATCACGCCGCGCGAAGCGGCCGCGATGGACCCGCAGCAGCGCCTGTTGCTCGAAGTCAGTCACGAAGCGCTGGAGCATGCCGGCATTCCCGTCGACAGTCTCAAGGGCAGCCGGACCGGCGTCTTCATCGGCATCACCACCAACGATTACGCGAACCTGCAGCTTCGCAACGGCGGCGGCAGCGGCATCGACGGCTATTTCTTTACCGGCAATCCGCTCAACACGGCGGCCGGCCGCATCTCCTATGGGCTGGGCGTGCAGGGGCCGAGCATGGCGATCGACACCGCCTGCTCGTCGTCGCTCACCGCGATCCATACCGCCAGCCAGAATCTGCGCACCGGCGAGTGCGATCTCGCGATCGCGGGCGGCGTCAATCTGATCCTGTCGCCGGACAACTCCATCGCCGTCTCGCGCACGCGGGCGCTGGCGCCCGACGGCCGCTGCAAGACCTTCGACGCGGCGGCGGACGGCTTCGTGCGCAGCGAAGGCTGCGGCGCACTGGTGCTCAAGCGCCTGTCCGATGCGCTCGCCGCGGGCGATCGCGTGCTGGCCGTGCTGCGCGGCTCGGCCGTCAACCACGACGGCGCGTCGAGCGGCTTTACCGCGCCGAACGGACGCGCGCAGGAAGCCGTCATCCGCCAGGCGCTGGGCGGGCTTCCCGCCGCGTCCATCGATTACGTGGAAGCGCACGGCACCGGCACCCCGCTGGGCGATCCCGTCGAGGTGCAGGCGCTGGCAACGGTGTTCGGCGAAGGCCGCGACGGGGGCCGGCGGCTGCGCGTCGGCTCGGTGAAAACCAACATCGGCCACACGGAATCCGCCGCCGGCATCGCGGGGGTCATCAAGGTCGTGCTGTCGCTGAACCACGACCGCCTTCCCGCCCACCTGCATTTCCGCCACCCGAGCCCGCTGGTGCAGTGGGACGCGCTGCCGCTCGAGATCTGCGCCGAGGCGAGCGCGTGGCCGCGCGGCGAGCGGCCACGGCGAGCCGGCGTCAGCGCGTTCGGCGCGAGCGGCACCAATGCCCACCTGGTGCTGGAAGAAGCACCCGCGCCGGCGCGGCCGGCGACGCCGTCGAAACACAAGGTGCATCCGCTGGTGCTGTCGGCCAAGACGCCGGCGGCATTGCGAGAGCTTGCCGGGCGCTATCAGCGGCGGCTCGAAGCCGAACCCGGTCTCGATATCGCGGCCGTGGCGTTTTCGGCGGCGACCGGCCGCTCGCATTTCGCGCATCGGCTGGCGCTGCCGGTGACGTCGCTCGAGGACGCCATCGACAAGCTGCGCGCGTTCCAGGCGAAGGAACCCGCCGGCGCGGCGCAGCCCGCCCCCCGCGTGAAGATGGCATTCCTGTTCACCGGCCAGGGCTCGCAATACGCCGGCATGGGCCGCCGTCTGTACGACGCGTATCCGGTGTTCCGCGACGCCATCGACCGCTGCCGCGCGGTGGCCGATCCGCTGCTCGACAAACCGTTGCTCGAGGTGCTGTCCGCCCAGGGCGAGGAGATCCACCAGACCGGCTACAGCCAGCCGGCCCTGTTCTCGCTTCAGTTCGCGCTCACCACGTTGCTGGCGTCGTTCGGCGTGGTGCCCGACGCCGTGATGGGCCACAGCGTCGGCGAGTACGCGGCGGCTTGCGCGGCCGGCGTCTTCTCGCCGGAAGACGGCCTGCGGCTGATCGCCGAACGCGGCCGGCTGATGCAGGCGTTGCCCCGCGACGGCGAGATGGCGGCCATTTTCACCGACCTCGCGACGGTCGAACGCGCGATCGAGGCCTATCCGCACGATGTCGCGGTGGCGGCCGTCAACGGTCCGGCGAGCATCGTGATCTCCGGCAAGCGCGAGCGCATCGCGATGCTGGTCGACGCGTTCGCCGCGCAAGACATCCGGTCCGTGCTGCTCAATACGTCGCACGCGTTCCACTCGCCGCTGGTCGAGCCGATGCTGGACAGCTTCCAGGCCGTCGCGAAAGCCGTGCGCGTCGCGCGCCCGGCGATCCCGTTCTATTCGAATCTCACGGGCGCCGTGATGGACGAGGCGCCCACCGACACGTACTGGCGCCGTCACTGCCGGGAGCCGGTGCAGTTCGCGAGCAGCGTCGAGCGCCTCGCCGAAGCCGGTTTCAACGTGCTGGTCGAAATCGGCCCCAAGCCGGTGCTCGTCAACCTGGCCCGCGCGTGCTGTGCGCCGGACGCCGGGATCCAGTTCCTTGGCCTGCAGCGGCCGCAAGTCGAACAGCAAGCGCTGGTCGAAACGCTGTCGAGCCTGTATGCCCGCGGCGTCGATGTCGATTGGGCCTCGACCGAAACACCCGCGCCCACGCGCGTCGCATTGCCGTCCTATCCCTTCCAACGCAGCCGTACCTGGTTCCAGAAAGCGGACACGTCCATGACTCAGACAAGCGCATCACCCATCGCCGCAACGCCGGCGCACAACCGTAGCGGCGAGGTTCTCGAATGGCTTCGCGGCAAGATCGGCGAATTGATCCAGGCCGATCCCGCCACCATCAACATCGACCTGCCGTTCCTGGAAATGGGCGCCGACTCGATCGTGCTGATCGAGGCCATCCGGCACATCGAGAAGCAGTACGGCGTGAAGCTGGCCATGCGCCGCTTCTTCGAAGACCTGGCGACGGTGCAGGCGCTCGCCGAGTATGTCGCGGACAATCTGCCGGCGGCCGCCGCGCCGTCCGGGGCCGAGTCCGTCGCAGGGCCGTCCACGGTCGCGGTCGCGGTCGCGCAGTCCGCGGAGGTGCTTGCGCCGCTCGCCGCCGCCCCGGCGGAATGGGTGGCGGCCGAAGGCGGCTCCACGGTCGAGCGCGTGTTGCGGGAGCAGAATCAGTTGCTGTCCCGCGTGATGAGCCAGCAGATGGAACTGCTGCGCACGTCGCTGACCGGCCAGGCCGGCGTCCGGCCGACGACGGTCGCCGCACAAGCCGTCGCGAGCACGGCGAGCGTCGCGCCCACGGCCGCGATCGCGGTCCCGGCCGCCGCGCCCGCAACGAAGCCCGCGCCTGCAGCTGCCGCCGCGGCGAACGATCGGCCGCCCAAGCCGATGATGCCGTGGGGCAGCCCGGTCGAACAGCGGGCGCGCGGCTTGTCCGCCGTGCAGCAGGAGCATCTCGAAGCGCTGATCGTGCGCTACACGACGCGCACCCGGAAATCGAAGGACTCGGTGCAGGCGTCACGCCCGGTGCTGGCCGACAGCCGTGCCACGGTCGGCTTCCGCTTTTCGACCAAGGAGATGCTGTATCCGATCGTCGGCGATCGCGCGGCCGGTTCGCGGCTGTGGGATATCGACGGCAACGAGTACATCGATTTCACGATGGGCTTCGGCGTGCATCTGTTCGGCCACACGCCGGACTTCATCCAGCAGCAGGTCACCCGCGAATGGCAGCGCCCGCTCGAACTGGGCGCGCGCTCCAGCCTCGTCGGCGAAGTGGCCGCGCGCTTTGCCCGCGTCACCGGCCTCGATCGCGTGGCGTTCTCGAACACCGGCACCGAGGCCGTCATGACCGCCATGCGGCTCGCGCGCGCCGTGACCGGGCGCGACAAGATCGTGATGTTCACGCATTCGTATCACGGCCATGCCGACGGCACGCTCGCCGCGGCGAACGCGGAAGGCGTGACGGAAACCATCGCCCCCGGCGTGCCGTTCGGTTCGGTCGAAAACATGATCCTGCTCGACTACGGCAGCGACGCCGCGCTCGAGGCCATTCGCGGCATGGCGTCGACCCTCGCCGCCGTGATGGTGGAGCCGGTGCAGAGCCGCAACCCGTCCCTGCAGCCCGTCGCGTTCCTCAAGGAATTGCGCCGCATCACCGAGGAGGCCGGCGTCGCGCTGATCTTCGACGAAATGATCACCGGCTTCCGCGTCCATCCGGGCGGCTCCCAGGCCATGTTCGGCATCCGGGCCGATCTCGCGACGTACGGCAAGATCATCGGCGGCGGCCTGCCGCTGGGCGTCATCGCCGGCACCAGCCGCTTCATGGACGCCATCGACGGCGGCATGTGGACCTACGGCGACCATTCGTTCCCCGCCGCGGACCGCACCGCGTTCGGCGGCACGTTCTGCCAGTATCCGCTCGCGATGGCGGCCGCGCTGGCCGTGCTGGAGAAGATCGAACAGGAAGGTCCGGGGCTGCAGGCCGCGCTCAACGAACGGACCGCGCAAATCGCCGGGACGTTGAATGCGTTCTTCGCGGAGGCCGAGGCGCCGATCAAGGTCACGTGGTTCGGCTCGATGTTCCGCTTCGAATTCACCGAGAACCTCGACCTGTTCTTCTATCACATGCTCGAAAAGGGCATCTACATCTGGGAATGGCGCACCTGCTTCCTCTCCACCGCGCATACGGATGCCGACATCGACCGGTTCATCCGGGCGGTGAAGGACAGCGTCGCCGACCTGCGCCGGGGCGGTTTCATCCGGCCGCACTCGAAGCACGGCACGGTGGCCGCGCTGAGCGAAGCGCAACGCCAGCTGTGGATCCTGTCGGAAGTCGATCCCGAAGGATCGCTGGCCTACAACGTCAACACCACCCTCGAGCTGAATGGCCGGCTTGACGAGGCCGCCATGCGCGCGGCCGTCCAGGGCCTGGTCGATCGGCACGAGGCGCTGCGCACCACGTTGACGCCGGACGGGTCGGGCCAGATCGTGCATCCGTCGCTGACACTCCAGATTCCGCTGATCGACACGGACCAGGACGCGTGGCGGGACCACGAAAGCCGCCAGCCGTTCGACCTGGTGAGCGGTCCGCTGTTTCGCGCCGCGCTCGTGCGCCTGGACAGCGAGCGTCACCTGCTGGTGATGACGGCCCATCACATCATCTGCGACGGCTCGACGTTCGGCATCCTGCTCGAGGATCTGGCCCGCGCTTATGCCGGTGCTGCGCCGGCCGCGGCGCCGCTGCAGTTCCGCGAGTACCTGAAGCAGCTCGACGGCCAGCGCCACAGCCCGGAAACGAAAGCGAATCGCGCGTACTGGCTCGAGCAATGCGCGCGCCGGGCCGAACCGCTGAATCTTCCGTTGGACTACCCCCGGCCCGCGGTGAAGACGTTTCACGGCGAGCGCGTGTCCCTGCATCTGGACGCGGCGGAGGCCGGGTCGCTGCGCGCCGCCGCCCGTCAGAACGGCTGCACGCTCTACATGATGCTGCTCGCGGGCTTCAATCTGTTCCTGCACCGCATCGCCGGCCAGCAGGAGATCGTCACCGGCATCCCGGTGACCGGCCGTTCCGTGGCCGGCAGCGATCGCCTCGCCGGCTACTGCACGCATCTGCTGCCGCTGCGCTCCACGCTGCCCGAGCAGGCCACCGTGGCCAGTTTCCTGGCCGGCACCCGGCAGAACCTGCTCGACGCGCTCGAGCACCAGGATTATCCGTTCGCCGAGCTGGTCCGCGAAATCGGCGCGCAGCGCGATCTCAATGCCGCGCCGCTGGTATCGGCGGTCTTCAACCTCGAACCCGTGTCGGCACTCCCCGAACTGCCCGGCCTGACGGTCGGCCTCGTGGCCCCGCTGATCCGCTATACCGCGTTCGATCTGAACGTCAACGTGCTCGACGCGGGGCAGGAACTCCTGATCGATTGCGACTACAACACCGATCTGTTCGACGAAAGTACGGTGCAACGTTTCCTCGCCATTTACCGGACCTTGCTGATGCGTCTCACGGACGATGCGTCGGCTGCCGTTGCCCGGCTGCCGTTGCTGAGCGATGCGGAGCGGGATCTGCTGACCGTCGAATGGAACCGGACCGAGATGGATTTCGGCGATGACGCCGCGCAACCGCTGCATCGGCTGTTCGAACAGCAGGTCGAGCGCACGCCCGATGCCGTCGCCGCCGTCTGCGACGACGCCTCGCTCACCTACGCCGAACTCAACCTGCGCGCCAATCGCCTCGCCCATCGCCTCATCGAACTCGGCGTCGTTCCCGATTCCCTCATCGGCGTGGCGATGGAGCGCTCGCTCGACATGATCGTCGCGCTGCTCGCCATCCTCAAGGCCGGCGGCGCTTACGTCCCCGTCGATCCAGACTACCCCGCCGAGCGCGTGCGCTTCATGATCGACAACGCACAGTTGCGCTGGCTCCTCACCCAGCAGCATCTGCTTGCCGCGCTGCCCGACACCGACGCCCGCGTGATCGTCGTCGATCGCGACACGCTCGACCTCGACGCCGCGCCCGCGTCCAACCCCGCGCCTGCGCTGAGCGGCGACAACCTCGCCTACATGATCTACACCTCCGGTTCGACCGGCAGGCCCAAGGGCGCGCTCAACACCCATCGCGCGATCACCAACCGCACCCTGTGGATGCAGCACGCCTACACCCTCGGCGCCGACGATGCCGTGTTGCAGAAAACCCCGTTCAGCTTCGACGTCTCGGTCTGGGAATTCTTCTGGCCGCTCATCGTCGGCGCGCGCCTCGTGTTCGCCCGCCCCGGCGGCCAGCGCGAGACCGACTACCTGGTCGAACTCATCGAGCGCGAACGGATCACCACGATCCATTTCGTGCCGTCGATGCTGCGCGCCTTTCTCGATCATCCGGACCTCGACGCGCACTGCGCGTCGCTGCGCCGCGTCGTGTGCAGCGGCGAGGCCCTGCCGTTCGATCTACAGCAGCGTTGCCTCGCGCGCCTGGACACCAAGCTGTTCAACCTCTACGGCCCCACCGAGGCCGCCGTCGACGTGACCGCTTGGGAATGCCGGCGCGACGACCCGCACCGCATCGTCCCGATCGGCCGGCCCATCGCCAACACCCGCCTCTACATCTTGGACGCGCAGTTGCAGCCCGTGCCGGTCGGCGTGGCGGGCGAGCTGCTGATCGGCGGCACGCCGGTCGGACGCGGCTACCACGGCGAGCCCGAACTGACCGCCGAGAAGTTCATCGCCGATCCGTTCTCCAACGACCCGCACGCACGCCTCTATCGCACCGGCGATCTCGCGCGCTACCGGCCCGACGGCAACATCGAGTTCCTCGGCCGCATCGACCATCAGATCAAGCTGCGCGGCCTGCGCATCGAACCCGGTGAAATCGAGGCGGCGCTGACTTCGCACCCGCTGGTCGACGCCGCCGTCGTGGCGCTGCGCGGCGTGGACGACGGCGCGCGACTCGTCGCATGGCTGCGCTCGTCGCACCCCGAAGCCGAACTGATCGAAGCGGTGCGCGGCCACCTGCGGCAGCGGCTGCCGGATTACATGGTGCCGTCCGTATTCGTCGTCGTGCCCGCGTTCGAGCATCTGCCCAACGGCAAGCTCGATCGCGCCAGGCTGCCCGAACCCGGCGACGGCCTGGACCACGTTGCGCCCGACAACGCGCTCGAAGCGCAGTTGACGGCAATCTGGCAGGAAGTGCTCGGCAAGGCGCGGATCAGCACGACCGCCAATTTCTTCGAGCTGGGCGGCAATTCGCTCTCCGCGACGAAGGTCGTCGCGCGCATCCGTCGCGATCTGCATGCGAAGCTGGAAATCCGCAGCCTGTTCGCGCACCCCACCATTTCGAGCCTCGCGAAGCGCATCGCCGATACGCAGCCGATCGATTACGCGCCGGTGACGCCGCTGCCGGTGCAGACGCACTACGAACTCTCTCCCGCCCAGACGCGGCTGTGGGTCCAGGATCGCCTCAATGCGGCGCAAGCCGGCGGGCCGCTGCCCACGTCCCTGCTGTTCGAGGGCGTGCTGGACGTGGACGCGCTCGTGCGGGCGTTCCGCGCGTTGAGCGAACGTCACGAGATCTTGCGCACGCGCTTCGTGCTGGCAGGCAATCAGCCGGTCCAGCAAGTGCTGCCGCCCGGCGAGGCCGCCTTCGCGGTCGAGGTCGTGGATCTGCAGGATGCCGAGGACCGCGATGCGCAGGCCATGTCGATCCAAGCGAGCGAACGGCTCGCGCCGATGGATCTCGCCACCGGTCCGCTCTTCCGCGTCAAGCTGCTCAGGCTCTCCGAAGTCCGTCACGTCTGCATCTGCACGATGCATCACATCGTGAGCGACGGCTGGTCCACGGAGGTGCTGCTCGACGACCTGTCGAAGATCTATGACGCGTTTGTCCAGCGTCGCGACAATCCGTTGCCCCCACTCCCGATCCAGTACAAGGATTACGCCGGCTGGCTGAACCGCCTGCTCGCCGGGCCGGACGGCAAACGCATGAAGGAATACTGGCTGACCAAGCTGGGCGGCGGCCTGCGCGCGCTGGAACTGCCGGGCGACCTCGAGCAGCCGGCCGCGCCGAGCTGGAAATCCTGGCAATTCGAACTGCCCGCCGCCGAGACGACGGCGCTGGAATCGCTCGGCAAGCGCCACGGTGCGACCTTGTTCATCGCGCTGCTGTCCGCCATCAAGGCGCTGTTCTACCGCCGTTCCGGCCAGGAGGACATTGTCGTCGGCACGCCGGTCGCGGGCCGCGAGCTGCCCGAACTCGAGTCGCAGGTCGGCCCCTACCTGAACGTGCTGGCGCTGCGCGATCGCGTCGCCGGCGACGATCGTTTCGACACGCTGCTGACCCGGGTGCGGGACACCACCCTCGAAGCGTTCTCGCACCCGCTGTATCCGCTGGATCGCTTGCTCGACGAGCTGCACATCAAGCGCGTTGCGGGGCGCAATCCGCTCTTCGACATCGGCCTGACGCTGCAGAACCAGCGACAAGGCGCCGTCGATCGCTACGCGGGACAAGTGCACATCGCCGAGCTGCCGGACCACGACCCGCAGGGCGCGGACGCGGAAGCCGCGACGGACTTCTGGTTCCTGGCCGAGCCGCGCGCCGAGGGCCTCGCGATCAGCGTCGTCTATCACGCAGGGCGGTTCAGCGAGGCCCTGGTGCAAGGCCTCGCCAACGAACTGACGTCCGTCATCGGGGAAGTGCTTGCCAATCCCGGCGTTCGCATCCGGAACCTGACCTTGGGACAACGCGCGCTGCACACCGAAGCCCGCCAGCCCACCGTCGAACTCAGCGCATTCTAAGGAGCCTTCGTTGACCATTTCGTCCAACACGCAGGTCTACCTGCGACAAAACATCCAGTTCGAACCGCTGATCAACGGCTGGTACGCGTGGTTTCACACGCTTCCGCCGTTGACCGCCGCCCTCAACGTGGCCGAGCGGTTCCTGCCGCTGATGAAATCCTATGCCGCATCGCCGATGATGCATGCGGCGGCCTGCAAGGATCCGGCGATGCGCGGCGGCCCGTTCCTCGACCTGGGCGGCAAGCGCGTCGACGAAATCCGCGCGCTGATCGAGCAGACCACCCGGCGCGCGACCCGGCAACTGGAGCTGGCGAAGGCCTACAAGGCGTTCTCCACGCTGCTGCTGGAACAGGCGAAGGGAATGGCATCGGACCCGCTCTACCCCCAGATTCCGGAGGTGTTGAAAGGCTATGTCGAGATCTATTACGACCTGAACCACAACCCGTCCTTCCGGGTGTTCGAAAGCCTGCTGTACGCGAGCCCGCTCTATGCGCGCGATGCGCAGAGCATCGCGCTGTCGGCGATCGAGGAGAACACGCCCCGGCCATTCATTCTCAGCACGCCCCGGCTCAGCGACGAGCGCACGCTGTTCAGCAACATGGCCTTCGACGATCGCGCGCTCGACGCGCTGTTCCGCATGCGCGACACGCCCGGCAGCTACGCGAAAATCGTCGACCTGATGCGCGTGGAGGAGAAGGACGAGCCGCTGTTCCGCTCGTTCTTCGTCGAGGAGGCGCCGGAACCGAAACCGGATCGTTCGTTCGACGGCGACGACATCCGCATCCGCTACTACGGCCACGCGTGCCTGCTGGTCCAGAGCCGGGGCGTGAGCATCCTGATCGATCCGGTGATCAGCTACGGCTACGACACCGCGCTGCCGCGCTATACCTTCGCCGACCTGCCGGACCAGATCGACTACGTGCTGATCACGCACAGCCATCACGATCACATCGTCATCGAAACGCTGCTGCAGCTTCGACACAAGGTCAAGACCGTGGTGGTCGGCAGGAATCTCGACGGCTTTCCGCAAGATCCGTCACTGGAACTGGCGTTGCGCAAGCTCGGCTTCGACGACGTGCGGGAAGTTCGGGATGCTCAGGAAATCAAGGTGCCCAACGGGGCCATCACCGCCATTCCGTTCCTGGGCGAACACAATGACCTGGCGATCCAGAGCAAGCAGAGCTTCATGATCCGCTTCGGCACGCGCTCGGTGCTGTGCATCGCCGATTCGTGCAACCTGGACCCCGCCCTTTACGAGCATGTCTTCCGCCTCGCCGGCAAGCCGGACACGCTGTTCGTCGGGATGGAGACCGAGGGCGCGCCGCCGTCCTGGGTCTATGGCCCGCTGTTTCCCAACGCGCTGCCGCGCGACATCGATCAGTCGCGGCGGGCGCGGGGCTGCCAGTTCGGCGAGGCCGCCGCGCTGGTGGACGACTTCGCGTTCAACGCGGCGTACGTCTATGCGATGGGTCAGGAGCCGTGGCTGAACCACCTCCTCGACAACACCTTCGACGAAAACTCGCCCAGCCATATCCAGTCCACCCAGTTCGTCGCGCACTGCAAGGCCAAGGGCATCGCTTCCGAAATCCTGTACGCGACGAGGGAGATCGTGCTTTGTCAGAACTGAATTTCAACGCGCTCTCGACCAGCGGGCAATACCAGGAACACATGGCGTTCTGGAGCGATACGCTCGGTCGCATCGACGAAGACTTCCGTCTTCAGCAGGCATGGCAGGCGTATGCACTGCCGCTCGGCCCCGCGCCGGAACTGACGTTCGCGCTCGACCGCGACGCCGCGCAGGTGCTGGAGAAGCTCGCCGCCGGCAACGAGCTGGGCGCGTTCGTCGTGCTGCTGGCGGCGCTGTTCCGCGTGCTGGGGCGCTACAACGGCGCGGCCGGCCTGTTCGTGGAGTCGCCGCGCCTGATCGTCGAACCCGCGAGCGGTCCCGCCGATCGCGTCCCGCTGCTCGACGCCATCGAGCCCGGCCCCACAGTTCGCGCGTATCTGAACCAGGTGCGCGACAGGGTGCGGCGCAGCTATTCGTATCAGGATTTTCCGGTCGCCGCCCTCGCGCACAAGCTGCATGGCGAGCGGCGCACGACCAACGTCGGCGTGCGCTTCGACGGTCTGCACGAAGCCTGGGCGTCGGCCGACTACGACCTGTCGATCGAGATCCGCCATCGCGAGCGCTACGAGATCGTGCTGACGGGCCGGCCGACGGTGTTCACGCTGCATTATCTCCAGCATGTCGCGCGACACCTGCGCAACGTGCTGGCCGGCTTCGGCACGCTGGACGCTCCGCTCGACACCGTCTCGCTGCTCGACGACGAAGAACGCGCGCGCCTTCGTTCGCATGCGGCGCCCGTCGCGGTACATGGAACCTTCCTGGAGCAGTTCGCGCAACGGGTCGCGGCCGCGCCGGACGGCATCGCCGTGGTGACCGCCGATGCATCGCTGACCTATGCCGAACTGGACGACCAGGCGTCCCGGCTGGCGAGCTTCCTGCTCGCGGAATACGCGATCGAACGCGGCGACGTGGTGGGCGTGGTGGCCGACCGTTCCGAGCGCTGGATCGTCGGCATGCTCGGCGCCCTCAAGGCGGGCGCGGTGTATCTGCCGCTCGACCCGGAGTTTCCGCGGGAGCGGCTGCGCTTCATGATCGAGGACGCGAAGGTCAAGGCGCTGCTGACGCACTCGGAACACCTGCCGTTGCTCGCCGATTTCTGGGCGATCCCGATGTTCGCCCTCGACTTCCAGCTCGACACGCTGGCGCCTGCATCGGCGGCGGCGCAGGTCGAGGTCCGGCCGGACGATGCGGCGTACATCATCTACACGTCCGGCTCCACGGGTGTGCCCAAGGGCGTCGTGCTCGAACACGCAGGGCTCCTGAACATGGCGCAGTACCATGTGGACACCTTCGGTTTCGATGCCGCAGACCGGTTCGTGCAGTTCTACTCGCCGGGCTTCGACGGCTCGATCATGGAGATTTTCGTCACGCTGCTCGCGGGCGCGCGCCTGGTGCTGGCGAAGCCCGCCGTGATCCGGGACGTGCCGCGTTTCGTCGAATATATCGCGCAGCAGGGCGTCACCACCATCAACGCGACGCCCGCCTATCTCGCCGCGCTCGACTGGAACGCGCTCGGCGCCGTGAAACGCGTCATCAGCGCGGGCGACAACGCCCGCGCCGCGGATCTGCGCGAGCTGGCCCGGACCCGCACGTGCCACAACTCGTACGGCCCCACCGAGGCAACCGTGTGCATCGCGGACTACGTGGTCGACCCGGCAACCGCCTATGGCGCCCGCCTGCCGGTAGGCCGCCCGATCCACAATACGCACCTGTACCTGCTCGACGAGCACGGGGCGCTGGCCCCCGAGGGCTGCACGGGCGAGATCTGCGTGTCCGGCATCGCACTGGCTCGCGGCTATGTCGGCCGGGACGACCTGACGGCCGCCGCTTTCGTCGACCACCCGTTCGACGCGGGCGAGCGCCTTTATCGCACCGGCGACCTCGGCGTCTGGCTGCCGGACGGCAACCTGGAAGTCACCGGGCGCCGCGACACGCAAGTGAAGATTCGCGGCTATCGCATCGAAATGGGCGAAATCGAAGCGGCGCTCAGGCAGCACGCCGACGTCGCCGACGCGATCGTGTTCGTGCGCGAGGACGCACCGCAGCACAAGCAGCTGGTGGCCTGCGTCGCGACGGCGACGGCCAGCGTCGCCAGCCTGCGGGAACACCTGAAGGAACGCCTGCCCGAGTTCATGGTGCCGGCGTCGATCGTGACGCTCGAACGCCTGCCGCTGACGCCGAACGGCAAGCCCGACCGCAAGGCGCTCGCCGCGCTGGAACTGGCGCCCGTGCCGGGCGAAACCGCGTATGCCGCGCCGACCAATGACGTCGAAGCGCGCCTGGGCAAGATCTGGTCCGAGGTGCTGGGCCGCGAGCCGATCGGCGTGCACGACAATTTCTTCGAACTGGGCGGCGACTCGATCCTGCTCATCCAGGTGATGTCGCTGGCCCAGCAAATCGGCCTCAAATTCACCGCCGACCAGTTTTTCGCGCATCCGACCATCGCCGATCTGGCGCAGGTTGCGGTGGAGGCGCCGTCGATCCGGATTTCGCAGGAGCCGGTGGTCGGCCCCGCCCCGCTGACGCCGATCCAGCATTGGTTCTTCGCGCAGGACGTGGCCGATCCGCACCACTACAACCAGTCGACGATGATCGAGGTGCCCGCGTCGCTGCGGCCGGACGTGATCGAACACGCGCTGGCGGCCGTCGCGACGCATCACGACGCGCTGCGGCTGAGTTTCGAGCGCGTCGCCGGCGTGTGGCAGCAATCGCATGCGGCGCCGCCGCTGGCGATTCCGCTCGGCGTCACGTCGCTGGCCGGCACGGCGCCCGCCGCACGGCAGGCCGACATGCTCGCGACCGCCACCCGCATGCAGGAAAGCTTCACGTTGTCCGTGGCGCCGCTGCTGCGCGCTCACCTGTTCCAGTTCGGCCCCGACGAACCGCAACGCCTGCTCGTGGTGGCGCACCATCTGGTGATCGACGGCGTCTCGTGGCGCATCCTGTTCGAAGACCTGTACACCGCGTGTCGCCAGCTCGAAGCGGGCGAAGCGGTGCGGCTCCCGGCCAGGACGACGGCCTGGCGCGACTGGTCGGCGCGTCTGTCCGAACTCGGCGCGACCGCGCTCGACGAGCTGGGCTACTGGCTCCGGGAGCACGCCGACGAGCACGCGTGCTTCGACGACATGCCGGTCGGCACCGTCGCCGACGCCGGCACGGCGATCATCGAGTTCGACGCGCAGCAAACGCTTGCGCTGTTGCAGGACGTGCCGCGCGCGTTCAATACCCAGATCAACGAAGTCCTGCTGACGGCCCTGCTGCTCGCGTTCGGCGACTGGACCGGCAACGCGTCGCTGGTCGTCGATCTCGAAGGCCACGGCCGCGAGGACCTCTTCGACGGCGTCGATACGTCACGCACGATCGGCTGGTTCACCGCGCACTATCCGGTGTTCCTGAACGCCGGCGACGCCACCGTGGCGGTCGAGGCGCTGCGCCACGTCAAGGAGCAGCTGCGCGCGGTGCCGATGCGCGGGCTCGGCTACGGCATCGCCCGCTACCTCGGCAACGACGCCGGCATCGCGGCGGCGCTGGAACGGCAGCCGCCGGCGCCGGTGCGCTTCAACTATCTCGGCCAGGTCGATCGCGTGCTGGCCGACGACACCGGCTGGAAACCGGTGCTCGACTTCCAGAGCCCCGAGCACAGCCCGCGCGCGCGTCGCGGCCATCTGTTCGAGATCGACGGGATGGTGTTCGACGGGCGTCTGCACCTGACCTGGCGCTATAACCGCGAGGCCTGCGCGCCCGGCGTCATCGAGCAGCTGACGCAGTGCTACCGCAGCCGTCTGCTGTCGATCGTCGCGGCCAGCGGCGACGGCCCGCGCGGGCTGAGCCCGTCGGACTTCCCGGCCGCGCGCATCAGCCAGGAAGCGCTGGACGCCCTTGTCTCAAGGATCAAATCGTGACATCCCCCACCATCGCCGATATCTACGAGCTCTCCCCGATGCAGGAGGCGATGCTCTTTCATGCCGTGCACTCGCCCGGCACGAGAAGCAGCTTCAACCAGCTCGGTTGCCGGATCACCGGCAGCCTCGATCCCGTGCTGTTCCATGCCGCATGGCAGCAGCTCATCGATCGGCATCCGGTGATGCGCACGTCGTTCCATTGGGAGGAATTCGACAAGCCCATGCAGGTCGTGCACGCGCACGCCACGCTGCCGTGGGTGCAGGACGACTGGCGCGACCTGCCGGAACACGAACAGCGCACGCGGTGGCGCGCGCATCTCGAAAACGACCTGGCCGAGGGCTTCGCGCTCGATCGCGCGCCGCTCGTGCGCTGTCGCCTGGTGCGCGTCGCCGCTGACGCATACCTGTTCAGCTGGAGCCACCATCACATCCTTGCCGACGGCTGGTGCCTGTCGCTCGTCATCGAGGAGATCTTCCAGGTCTATGGCGCGCTCGCGCGCGGCGTGCCGCCGGCGCTCCCCGCGGTGCGCCCCTATCGCGACTATATCCAGTGGCTGCAGCAGCGCGAGCCGCAAGCCGCGCAGCAGTACTGGACACGCTATCTCGAAGGTTTCCACTCGCCGACCCCGCTGCCCACGGCCGCGCGCGCGGACGCAGGCGAGCGCTTCGGCCAGGGTCTCGCGCAAGTGCGGGCCGACCTGTCGGCCGACCTGAGCGCACGCCTGCGGCAGTTCGCGGCCCGGCATCACGTCACCCTCAATACCCTCGCGCAAGCAGCCTGGGCGCTCGTGCTGTCGCGTTACAGCGGGGAGACCGACGTGGTGTTCGGCGCCGTCGTGTCCGGACGGGGCGCCAACCTGCCGGGGATCGAAACCATGCTCGGCCTGTTCATCAATACGGTTCCGGTGCGGGTGCGGGTCGATCCACGGCAGCCGCTGGTGCCGTGGCTGAAGATGATCCAGGCGCGCGTGGCCGCCCGTGCGCAATTCGAGCACACCCCGTTGCCCGACATTCAGCGCTGCAGCGAAGTGCCGCTGACGACGCCGCTGTTCGAGAGCAACATCACGTTCATGAATTACCCGCTCGACGCGTCGCTGACGCACGGCGCGCACGGGCTGGCGGTCGACGAGGTGCTGCTCTACAACCGCGCCGACATTCCGCTCGAATTCGTGGTGACGGCGCGCGACGACTGGAAGATGGAACTGTCGTTCGACCCGCGGCGCTTCGATGAAGACACCATGCAGCGGATGCTGGGCCACGTGGCCGCGACGCTCGACGCCTTCGCGGCCGATCCGAACCGGCTGCTCGGCCGCCTGCCGATCCTGCCCGAGGCCGAACGCCGGCAGTTGCTGGAGACCTTCAACGACACCGCCGTGCCGTTCGACGCCGCGCGCACCGTGGTGCATCGCCTGGAACAGGCCGCCGCGGACCACCCCGAGCGGCCCGCGGTCGAGTACCGGGACGACGTCCTGAGCGCGGGCGAACTGAATGCGCGCGCCAACCGCACCGCTCACCGCCTGCTGGCCGCCGCCGAGCTGGGGCCGGACACGCTGGTCGCGATCTGCATGCACCGGTCGGCGCGCCTGATGGAGGCGATCCTCGCCGTGTGGAAGTGCGGCGCCGCCTATATTCCGATCGACCCCAACTATCCGGCGGCCCGCATCCGCACCATTCTCGAGGATTCCGGCGCCGCCCTCGTGATTACCTGCGACGGCCTGCTTCCTCCCGAGCTGGCCGCGCTCGCACCGGTCGTGTCGCTCGACGCCGCCACCGATATCGTCGACGACACCAATCCCGGCCGCCCCGTATCGCCCGACAGCCTCGCCTACGTGATCTACACGTCCGGCTCCACCGGCAAGCCCAAAGGGGCGATGGTCGAGCACGCCGGCATGCTGAACCACATGCTCGCCGAGATCGACGAATTTTCGATCTCGGCGTCGTCGGTGATCGCGCAAACCGCGCCGCATTGCTTCGATATTTCGGTCTGGCAATTTTTCACGGCGCCGCTCGTCGGCGGCAGGACCGTGATCGTCGACGACGAATGCATTCGCGATCCCGCGAGTTTCGTCACGACCCTGGAAGCCGCCCGGATCAGCATCGTCGAACTGGTGCCGTCCTATCTGTCCGCCGTGCTCGACCGCGCATCGGAACAGCCGGCGCTGATGCGGCACCTGCGGCACCTGCTCGTCACCGGCGAGATGGTCAGCCCGGCTTTGGTGAAACAGTGGTTCGACGTGTTCCCGGACATCCCCATGGTGAACGCGTACGGCCCGGCGGAAGCGTCCGACGACGTCGCGCAGCACCGCATGACGTGCGCGCCGACCACGCCTTACGTGCCGGTCGGCAAGCCGATCCGCAACGTGCGCATCTACGTCGTCGACCCGCAGATGAACCTGTGCCCGATCGGGATTCCCGGCGAACTTTACGTGTCCGGCGTCGCCGTCGGCCGCGGCTATCTGAACAACGAAGCCGCTACGCGGGAGGCTTTCGTCGAGGATCCGTTCCATCCGGACCGCGGTGTCCGCCTGTATCGCACCGGCGACATCGGCTGCTATCTCCCCGATGGAACGATCGTGCTCCACGGCCGCAAGGACCACCAGCTGAAGATCCGCGGCTACCGCATCGAGCTCGCGGAGATCGACAACGCGCTGGCCGCCATTCCGGAAATCCGCCAGGCGGCCGCGCTCGACTATCGCGACGAGACCGGCCGCGCCGCGCTGTGCGCGTATGTCGCGTTCCGCGACGGCGCGTCGCTGAGCGACGGCGAGATTGCCGCCGCGTTGTCCGCCACGCTGCCGGACTATATGGTGCCCGGTATCTACGTGGTGCTCGACGCGCTGCCCCTGAGCAGCAACGGCAAGATCGACCGCAAGGCGTTGCCCCCGCTGGACCGGTCGCGGCTGTCCGCCGCGGCACACGCGCCGACGCTGCCCCGCACGCCCACCGAGACGCTGCTGTGCCGCATCTGGGGAGAGGCGCTGGGCATTCCGTCGCCCGGCATCCACGACAACATCTTCGCGCTGGGCGGCGATTCGATTCTCAGCATGCGCATCGTGTCGCTGGCCGCCAAGGCGGGCCTGAAGCTCACCACCCGGCTCATCTTCCAGCATCCGACGGTCGCCGAGCTCGCCGCCGTGGCTATGCGCGGCACGGTCGGCGCAGCGGAGTTCGTCGCGTCGTCCGGCCCGCTGCCGCTGACGCCCATCCAGAAGCGTTTCTTCGCACAGCGCAAGGACGACCCAGACCAGTACAACCAGGCGGTCCTGCTCGACGTGCCGGCGGATTTCGATCCGGTCCTGCTGCGCCACGCGCTGCGGCACGCGGTCAAATGGCATGACGCGCTGCGGCTGCGCTTTCGCGCGGGCGCGTCCGGCCGGGTCCAGGAAGTCGTCGACGATCCGGAGGTCCCCGTCGGCGTGTTCGACATTCCGCGCGATCGGCTCGCGCAGCACGTCGCGCAGTCGCATGCGAGCCTGAATCTGTCGGACGGCCCGGTCTTGCGCGCGGACCTGTTCCGCCTCGACGAAGGCCGTTCGCTTCGTCTGCTGCTGGTCGCCCATCATCTGGTCGTCGACGGCGTGTCGTGGGGCGCACTGCTCGAAACCATGTACGACGCCTATACCCGCCTGCGCAACGGCCAGGCGCCCGAATTCGCGGGCGGCAGCGCGACGTGGACCGCATGGACGCGTGCCATCTCGAACTGGGCCGGCTCCGGCGCCGCCGACGCCGACATCGCCCATTGGCAGGCCCTGGCGCGTTCCGCGCTGCCCGGCCTGCCGCTCAATCGCGCCGCGTCGGCCGACGCCAATACCGTGTCGTCCGCCGAAACGATCGTGGTCGAGCTGGGTGAAGCCGCCACCGCGGCCTTGCTGGGCGCGGCGCCCCGGGCCTACGACGCGCAGATCAACGACGTGCTGCTTGCCGCGCTCGCGCGTGCCGTCAGCGACTGGAGCGGATGCGCCGACGTCCTGCTGGATCTCGAAGCGCACGGTCGCGAGGAACTGATCGAAGACCTCGACATCTCGCGCACGGTGGGCTGGTTTACGTCCGTCTTCCCGGTCGTGCTGACGGTCGATGCCGGTTCGCACGATCCGGCTCGCCTGGTTGCGTCGGTCAAGACGCGACTGCGCGCGGTGCCGACCGCGGGCATCACCTGCGGCCTGCTGCAAGACCGGCTCGACGGCCCGGCTCCGCAGCCGCAACTGCTGTTCAACTACCTGGGCCAGACCGACCAGTTGTTCACCGCCGCACGCGACTGGAAACAGGCCGCTGAGCCAAGCGGAGACGGCCGCAATGCGAACCAGCTGCGCGAGCACCTGCTCGACGTCAACGCCTACGTGACCGGCAACCGCCTGCACGTCGCATGGGAATTCAGCCGGGCCTGCCACGACACGGACACCATCCGGCGCGTCGCGCAAGCCTACATCGCGGCGCTCGAAACCCTGGTCGCCGACCATGCCGTCCAGTCCGCATCGCCCCGGCCCGCGGCCGGTCTGCCGCAGGCGCCGGCCTCGGTCATGCCGGACGAGATCGCCGACGTCTACGCGCTGACGCCGACCCAGCAGGGCATGCTGTTCCACGGCCTGTACGAACCCGCGTCGGATGCCTATTTCAGCAGCCTGAATTTCCGTATCGACGGGGCGCTCGACGTCGAACGGTTCCGCAGCGCGTGGGATACCGTGGCGCACCGGCACGACATCTTGCGAACCTCGTTTCACTGGGAAGAAATCGAAAGCCCCGTGCAGGTCGTGCATCGCCGTATCGACTTGCCGTGGCACGAGGAGGATCTGCGCGCGGCGTCCGCCGTGGAGGCCGGGCAGCGTTGGGAAGCCTACGTGGCGCAAGACCGGGCGCGCGGCTTCGACTTTACCCGCGCACCGCTGATGCGGCTCGCGCTGTTCCGCGTGGGCGATCACGCATGGCGCTTCCATTGGAGCCATCACCACCTCCTGCTCGACGGCTGGAGTTCCGCCCGGCTCCTGAGCGAAGTGGCCGCCGCCTATCAGGCGCTGCCGGCCGAACGTGCCCCGGAGCGGGACGCGCCGCCCGCCTTCGCCGATTACGTGCGCTGGCTGGCGCGCCAGGATGCCGCCGCGGCGGAACGCTTCTGGAAGACGAAGCTGGCGGATTTCCCGGCGACGACGACGCTCGTGCTGGGGCGCCCCGAACTCGACGGCACGGCCGCGCCGGGCGCCTATGTGGAAGAGCCGCTGCTGCTCTCCGAAAGCGACACGCAACGGCTCGTCGCGTTCGCGCAAACCCATCGCCTCACCCTCAACACGCTCGCGCAGGGCGCGTGGGCGCAGTTGCTGAGCCGCTATAGCGGCGAAGCGGACGTCGTGTTCGGCACGATCGTTTCCGGTCGCCCCGCGTCGCTGCCGGCGTCGGACGAGATGGTCGGGCTGTTCATCAACACGCTGCCGGTGCGGGTCCGCATCGACGCGCGCCCGACGTCCGCGTGGCTGGCGCAATTGCAGATGGATCTCGCGCAGCAGGAGGAATATGCGCACTATCCGCTGGCCGACATCCAGAAATTCGCCGGCCTGCCGCCCGGCGTGCCGCTCTTCGAAAGCCTGCTCATCTTCCAGAACTATCCGGTCGAGGAAGCGCTGGCCGATGCGCTGCCCGGCCTGCGGATCGGCGAATTCCAGGTGTCCGATCCGAACAATTACCCGCTGACGCTGGTCGTGACGCCGGGCAAGCGCCTGTCGCTGCAGGTGCTGTACGACGACGGCCGGTTCGATCGCGAAACGATCGTCCGCCTGCTGCGCCATGTCGAAACCCTGCTCGTCGGCCTGGCGGGCGCGGCAGATCGCCCGAACCGCGGCGTTGCGCTCCTCACCGCCGCCGAGCGGGACGCCATCCTGCTGGGCTGGAACGATACCCACGCGCCGATTCCGTCCGACCGGACGCTGGCCGAACTGATCGAGGCCGTCGCCGCCGCTCATCCGGAGCGCATTGCGATCCGCCACGGCACGGAGGTCCGCACCTATCGGGACCTCGTCGAAGGCGCCAACCGGATCGCCGGCCATCTTCTGCAGACGGCGCCGATCCGGCCGGACGACCGGATCGCCGTCTGGATGCCGCGCTCGCCGCTGATGCTGGAAACGATCCTGGCCATCTGGAAGTGCGGCGCGGCGTATGTTCCGGTCGATCCCGCCTATCCGGCCCAGCGGGTCGAGACCATCCTGACGCTGGCCCGGCCGACCATCATCGTCGGCACCGACTGCCAGCCGCCGCCGGCGCTGGCGTCGATCCCGCTGGTCGATCCCGCCCGCCTGCCCGTCCGTCACGACGCGGGAGCACCGACGCCGCGCTGCCGGCCCGCGGACCTCGCCTACGTGATCTTCACGTCGGGTTCGACCGGCCAACCGAAGGGCGCGATGGTCGAGCATCGCGGCATGCTCAATCACGTGCTCGCGATGGCGCGCAGGGTCGGGCTCGGCGCGCAGAGCGCGGTCGCCCAGACCGCTTCGCACTGCTCCGATATTTCGGTCTGGCAGTGCTTCGCGGCGCTGGCGTCGGGCGGCACGACGGTGATCTATCCCGATGCCGTCATCCTCGAGCCCGCGCGCCTGATCGACAGCCTGCACCGCGACCGCATCACGGCGATGCAATTCGTGCCGTCCTATCTGGCGACCTTTCTCGGCGAGCTGGAACGGCACGCGACGCCAGCCTTCCCGCACCTCGAAACGCTGCTGACGATCGGCGAAACCCTGCAGCCCGCCGCCGCGCAAGCCTGGTTCCGCCTGAATCCGGCGGTCCGGCTCATCAACGCCTATGGGCCGACCGAAGCGTCGGACTCCGTCGCGCATTACCGCATGGAGCGTGCGCCGGATCTGCCGGCGATTCCGATCGGCCGACCGATCGAGAACCTGCGCCTCTACGTCGTGGATGCGGACCTTCGTTCACGAAGAAGGGCGGTTACCACACGAACTTGCAGCGGATCTCGGGCGCTACCGGCGCCGCGTGTTCGTCGAACAACTCGGTTGGGAGCTCCCGTCGGCGAACGAAAGCTTCGAGCGCGACCAGTTCGATCGCGACGATACCGTGTACGTGTTCGCGCGAAATGCCGGCGGCGACGTGTGCGGATGTGCGCGCCTGCTGCCCACGACGCGCCCGTATCTGCTGCAGTCGCTGTTCGCCGACCTGATCGCCGCAGACATGCCGCTGCCGCAATCGGCGGCCGTCTGGGAGCTGTCCAGGTTCGCGGCGACCGACGACGAAGGCGGGTCGGGCAATGCCGAGTGGGCCGTGCGGCCGATGCTCGCGGCCGTGGTCGAATGCGCGGCGCAGCTCGGCGCGCGGCAGCTGATCGGCGTGACGTTCGCGAGCATGGAGCGGCTGTTCCGCCGGATCGGCATACACGCGCACCGCGCAGGCCCGCCGAAGCAGGTGGACGGACGTCTGGTGGTCGCATGCTGGATCGATATTGATCCGCAAACGTTTGCGGCATTAGGAATCAAGCCGGGGCAGGCAGCCCGGCAAGCCATCGCCGCCTGAATGCCGACATGAATCCGTGCCCGGCCGGTGTCAAGGGCGAGATCTGCATCGGGGGCGTCGGCGTCGGGCGCGGCTACCTGTTCGACGAAGCACGCACCCGGGCGGTGTTCCGCGACGATCCGTTCAGCCCGGAACCGGGCGCGCGCCTGTATCGCACCGGCGACATCGGCTGCTTCGGGCCGGACGGCAATCTCCACTTCTTCGGCCGCCGCGACTTCCAGGTCAAGATCCGCGGGTATCGCATCGAGCTCGGGGAAATCGAAGCCGCGCTGACCAGTCTCGCAGGCATCTCCAACGCCGTCGTGGTCGCCCGCGAGACGTCGGGCCCGGAAAAGACCCTGTGCGGCTACGCGTCGGGTACCGGCTGGACGCCCAAAGGCCTGCGCGACGCACTGCGCGAAAAGCTGCCGGCGCATATGGTGCCCGACACCGTGATGCTGCTGCCGGCGCTGCCCGTCATGCCGAACGGCAAGATCAACCGCGCCGCGCTGCCGCTCCCGGATGCCGCGTCCGTCCCCGACGGCGTGCCGGCCGAACCGCAGACGCCTGTCGAAGCGGCGCTGCTGCGCATCTTCGCCGAGGTGCTCGGCCGCCGGCCGAACGGCATCGACGACGATTTCTTCGAGCATGGCGGCCAAAGCCTCAAGGCGATCCAGATGGTCAGCCGGATCCGGCGCGAACTGAAACTGAACGTCGCGGTCGCCGACATCTTCCATGCGCCGTCGCCGCGCGCGCTCGCGCAGAAGCTGGCTGCCACGCCCGTCGACGGTGCCGGCGGCGACGCGATCATCCCGGCGCTTGCCGTGCAACCGTCCTACGCGGTGTCTCGCGCACAGAAGCGGATCTGGCTCGCCAGCCGCAGCGCGGATCCGTCCACGTACAACCCCCCAACGAATGGCTTGACCTCGATTCCACCGAAGCCCCTACCAGATCTTGCAGGTGCCAAGCCTGTGCAAGTCCTCTATAAAACTGCACTCCATCCCTAAGGAACCCCAGCAATGCACATGGAAGAGCACACACTGAGCGAAATGGACGATGAGCTGAAACTCATGCTCGGCCGCTTTCGGCACGAACAATTCGTCGAGAAACTCGGATGGCGGCTGCCCGCCCATCCGAGCCAGGCAGGTTGTGAATGGGATCAATACGACACCGAACACGCCCGCTACCTCCTGGCGTTCAATGCAGACCGCGCCATCGTTGGCTGCGCCCGGCTGATTCCCACCACGCTCCCCAACCTGCTTGAAGGGGTGTTCAGCCATGCCTGCGCCGGGGCGCCGCCCAAGCATCCAGCCGTCTGGGAAATGACTCGCTTCACCACCTGCGAACCGCAATTGGCGATGCCGTTGTTCTGGAGAAGCCTCAAGACGGCCGCCCTGGCGGGCGCAGAGGCCATCGTCGGGATCGTCAACAGCACCATGGAGCGCTATTACAAAATCAACGGAGTCCACTACGAACGGCTGGGCCCGGTCACGGTGCACCAGAATGAGAAAATCCTCGCCATCAAACTCTCGGCCCACCGCGAGCACCATCGCAGCGCGGTCGCACCGTCAGCCTTCATGTCCGGCACATTATTGAAAGAGACAGCTTGATACGGGCCGAGTCGTCCTTTTTGAATGCCCCTCAGATATAGCCCATCGCGACTGCGTAAGACACTGCCTGCACGCGGTTACTGGCGCCGATTTTGCGCTGGATGTTGCGGTGATGGTAATTCACGGTATCGGTGCACACCCCCATGATCACGCCGATTTCCTCCGAGGTCTTGCCGTCGGCCGTCCAGCGCAGCACATCACATTCCCTCCCACTGAACGCCACGCCCGTATTGAAGACACGCACGTCGCTCTCCAGCTCGGAAATTTTCTCGTGGGCCGCGGCGGCAAAGGCTCTGGTCACCGGCTTCAAGGCTTCAAATTCCTGAAGGCTGATGGGGTTGTTCTTGCGCGCCAGGCTTAACACCCCGACCCTCCCCTGGGCGTTGAACGAGGGTTGTGCCAGGCCGTGGCATAAATGTGAATCCTTGGCTTCAGACCACAGGTCCGCGCATCCCCGGAACAACTCATTGCTCCATAGAATGGGGGCCGACGAGACTTTGCTGTGCTTCACCGTGGGATCGATCACCGCGTAGTTAGCCGCCTGATATCGCTGCACCCAGTCCTCGGGGTAATTGCCGTACATATAAGTCCTGGGCCGCATGAACGGGGTCACGCTGCACATGCCGTAGGCAAAAAAATCAAACCGTAGTTCGCGCAAGGCCCTCAACGCGACAGCCGTAAACTCCTGCATATCCATGGTTCGCGCAAAGATACTATAAAAGTACGCATCCCATCCCAACTGCTGCCCTAATTCCATTTTGAGCACCACTAAAGTTGAAAACAGGCCGTTAGACTAGACCAACCTGAATCTCTGTCAACAAGCAAAATCACATCGTCATAGAAGGCTTTGCGCTAGCACTAGATTCATTGCGCCTAATCCAACCAACTACTTAGAACATTGCATCCCGGCGATGTTAGTAAGCCATTACCGCCTCTCAGCCGACGAATGAACCTGCCTCTTCACAATAATGCAACAGTTCATTCGGTGGGCTGCAGCCAACCCGTTCATACGCTAATCACTACAAGATCTGGTAGTCCACCCCCAAGAAACGCAGGTGTATAAACAACACCCGCTCAGCACCGCCAATGGCAGGCGCGCTGCAGCTGGACGGCGCTGTGGATACGGCGCGCCTCGTTCGCGCGTTTGACGCGCTGGTCGATCGCCACGAGAGCCTGCGCACCGTGTTTGCGATGATCGAGGGCGAGCTGCGGCAACGCATCCTCGCCCGCGACGCATCCGGATTCCGGGTCGAGCAAATGGATCTGGCGGACGATGCCGGGCCGCAAGCGATCGATGCGCTGATTCGCGCGGAAAGCGAGCAGCCGTTCGATCTCGCGTCGGGACCGCTCTTTCGCGTCAAGCTGGTCCGGCTCTCGCCGACGAAACATCTGCTGCTGCTGAACATGCACCACGCGATATCGGATGCGTGGTCGATCCGCGTGCTGACCGACGACCTGCATGCGCTGTACGCGGGGCACCACCTGCCGCCGCTGTCGATCCAGTACCGCGACTACGCCGCGTGGCAC
This sequence comes from Burkholderia sp. LFS061, assembly GCF_047978125.1. NCBI lineage: Bacteria > Pseudomonadati > Pseudomonadota > Betaproteobacteria > Burkholderiales > Burkholderiaceae > Burkholderia > Burkholderia sp. LFS061. The sequence goes on from NZ_JBFPFS010000005.1 coordinate 127,678, forward strand.
AACGCGAGCCTCGCAGGTCCGCGCGCCGCCGCGCATCGCGCGTACTGGCTCGAGCAACTGGCGCCGCCGCTGCCCCGCCTGCAGCTGGCGTCTGACTACCCGCGTCCCGAGCGGCTCGGTCATGCCGGGCAGACGCTCGAAGTCGAACTGTCGGCCCCGCAGGTGGAAGGGCTCGCGCAGCTGGCCCGCGCTCACCATACGTCGCTCTATGCAGTGCTCCTCGCGTCGTTCTGCGTGCTGATGCACCGCTACACGGGGCGCGAGGACATCGTCATCGGCAGCGTGTCGGCCGGGCGCGACAGCGAACAGCTCGAATCGCAGATCGGGGTGTACCTCAACACCGTCGTGCTGCGCGTCCCGGTGCGGAAATCCGCGACCGTCGCCGAGGTGATCGACGGTGTGGCGAAGGCCTCCACGCAAGCGCTGGAGCACGCGTCCTATCCGTTCGACGTGCTGCTGGAAGACCTGAAGATCCGCACCCCGGCGAACCATTTCCCGATCTTCGACATTCAAGCGAACTACGTTTCGATACCCGCGCCGCAGCCCGGTCTGCACATCACGGACATCTCGCAGACGGACAGCACGGCCAAGTTCGACCTGTCCTTCCAGATCGTGGAAAGCGAAGGCAGGCACCTCATCCAGTTCATCTACAACACCCGCCTGTTCCGCCCCGCGACCATCGCCGCGATGCGCGATCGGCTGCTCGCGATCCACGACGTCTTCCGCCGCGATCCGACCACGCCGGTCGATCGCATCCCGCTCCCCGGCGACGCGCCCGCCGCCAGCGCCCGGGTCCGGGTCGGCCTGCGCCTGAAGCGCGCGCCTGAAGTCACGGCCGACGACGCGCTCGAGGAGAAGACGTGATGCGGGCCGGCCGGAGTTCGAGCAGCGGGCGCCGTGCGCGCCGCTTCGGGTTGTTTCAGGTGAACAAAACGTCTCAAGGAGTTTCCTGTGCAAGACAATAACGTGCTGGTCACCGACCATCGCTATGCGCAAACCGCGCGCTTCTGGCGCGAAAGCCTTTCCCTGGTCGCCGGCGTCTACCGGATCGCAGCGCACGCCCCGGCACAGCAGCCGGGTCGCCTGCTGTCCCGCACGGTGCCGCTCACGCCCGCGTCGCTCGACCTGTTGCGGCGCATCGGCGACGGCGAGCTGGCCGAATTCGCCGTCACGGCCGCGGGCATTGCGTTCCTGCTCTGGAAATACTTCCGGATTCCGGTCACGGTGCTCGGAACGCCGGGGCTTGCCGAGCATCCGCCGGCCCGGGCCGCCACCGTTCCGCTGATCATCGAGGTACGTCCCGACGAGCGCATCGAGGACTACCTGTCGCGCGTGGCCGGGATCGTGGAAGACAGCTACGCCGAGCACCATTTCCCGCTGGAAACGCTCGTGCGCAACGAAAAGGACATGGATCTCGCGCAGCTCACGAAAGTCGCGCTGGTGGACGATCGGGTGCACCACGCGCCGACCGGTCGGGACGACGACCTGCAGTTGCACCTGCGGCTCGCGCGCGGCGAAATCGAGCTCCGTCATACCGGCGCCATCGAGCCGTTCGTCATCGACGGTTTCGCGAACAGCCTCGGCGCGGTGCTGGAGGCATTCGAACACCTCGACAAGCCCGTCGGCGACATCGAATCGAGCCCGCCGGAAGAGCGCCGGCGGCTGGCCGCCTTCAACGAAACCGCGGCGGCCGGGCCCGGCCACCTCACGGTCGTCGACATGTTCGAGGCGCAGGTCGCCCGCACGCCGGCGGCGCCGGCCCTGGTCACCGACAGTTCGCTGATGACCTACGCCGACCTGAACGCCCGGGCCAACAGCCTCGCGCATCAATTGCGCGACCACTACGGCGTCGGCCCGGAATCGCTGGTCGGCGTCATGCTCGACCGTTCCGAATGGATGATCGTCGCGATTCTCGGCATATTGAAGGCGGGTGCGGCGTTCGTTCCGCTGGACCCGGCGTATCCGGCCGAACGGATCAATCACATCCTCGGCGACACCGGCCTGTCGCTGCTGGTGACCCAATCGAGTCAACTGGCGCAGTGGTATGAATTCTCCGGCGCGACGCTGCTGCTGGATCAGGAACTCCCCGGCTGGACGCCGCTGCCGGACAATCCGCCGCGCCGCGCCGAGCCGTCGCAGTTGGCCTACGTGATCTACACGTCCGGCTCGACCGGGCGACCGAAAGGCTGCCTGCTCGAACACCGGAACCTGGCCCACTACATTGCCTGGGCCGCCGGGTATTACTTTCCGGAAAGCACGACCGGCAGTTTCGGCCTGTACAGCTCGCTGTGCTTCGATTTCACGCTCACCAACATCTTCTGCCCGCTGGTGCGCGGCAAGACGCTGCGCATCTATCCGCAGTCGGAAAGCATCGACACCATCCTGGCCCGGATGTTCCAGCCCGGCAGCGGCGTCGACACCCTAAAGCTCACGCCCACCCACATTCACCTGCTGGAATACATGAACCTGGCACGCTCCGGCGTGCGCAAGGTGATCGTCGGCGGCGAGGAACTGACGCCCCAGCACATCGCCACGCTGCGGAAGATCGATCCCGCGATCGAAATCTACAACGAATACGGTCCCACCGAGGCGACGGTCGGCTGCATCGTCGAGCGCGTCGAGGACGCGCCGTCCACGGTGCTGATCGGCCGGCCCATCGCCAACACCCGGGTGTACATGCTCGACGACGCCCTGCGGCCGGTTCCGATCGGCGTGCCGGGGGAAATCTGCATCGCCGGCGACGGCCTCGCGCGCGGCTACCACCAGCGGCCGGACGTCACCGCCGCGAAATTCGTCGAGCATCCCTTTCCCGGCGAAGCGCGCCTCTATCGCACCGGCGACATCGGCCGCTGGTTGCCCGACGGACAGATCCAGTGTTACGGACGCGTCGACGATCAGGTCAAGATCCGTGGGCACCGTGTCGAGCTGGGCGAGATCGAGGCCGCGCTCACCGCGCATGAGGATGTCGTCGGCGCAGCGGTCATGCTGCGCGAAACCGCCCAGGGGTTGCGCAAGCTGGCGGCCTACGTCAAGGGTTCCGCGAGCTTGAGCGTTGCGGACCTGCGGGCCTTTCTGGCCGGGAAACTGCCGGACTACATGGTCCCGTCCGACATTTTCCCGATCGCCGAATTTCCGCTCAACGCCAACGGCAAGCTGGATCGCCCGGCGCTCCTGGCCATGGAGCCTGCCGTCGCCAGTCTCGACGCCGCCAGTCTCGACGCAACGCCGATCCAGCTCGAGCTGGTGCGCATCTGGCGCGAAGTGCTCGGCAATCCGGCCGTCGATCTCACCGGCCGCTTCTTCGACTACGGGGGAGATTCGCTGCAGGCCATGCAGCTCGTCTCGCGGATCTGGAGCAGTTTCTCCGTCGAGATCGGCATCGACGCGATCTTCGAACTCCAGACCATCAGCGCGGTGTCCGACCTGATCGAAGCGTCGTCGCCCCGGACCGGTTCGATGGCCGGCAACATCCTGCCCCGATCGCGCGCGAACGACCTGCCGCTGTCCTTTCCGCAGCAGCGCCTGTGGTTCCTCGCGCAACTGGAAGGTCCGTCGGCAACCTACAACATCTCGAGCGCGCTGCGTTTCGACGGCGACCTAGACATCCCGCGCCTGCGCGCCGCCGTGTCCGAAATCAGCCGGCGTCACGAGATCCTGCGCACCACGTTTCCCGCCGTCGACGGCCGCGGGGTTCAACGCATCGCCTCACCGGCACCGGTCGCGCTTGACGTCATCGACGTCGGCACCGAGTCCGACACGCTCGCGCTGCTCGCCGAGGAAGCCGACCGCCCATTCGATCTCGCCGCCGGCCCGCTCTATCGTGTCGTGCTGTATCGCGTGCACGAGCGCCTGCACGTCTTCGGCATCACGATGCATCACATCATTTCCGATGCATGGTCGTCCGGCATCCTCATCGGCGAACTGGCCGCGCTCTATGCCGGCCAGTCGCTGCCGGAACTGGCCGTCCAGTATGCGGACTACGCCGCCTGGCAGCACGAACGACTGGCGTCGGCCGACACGCATCGGGAACTGGCGCTCGTGAGCGCGGCGCTGGCGGACGCGCCGGACCTGATCGAACTGCCCACCGACCGCCCGCGGCCCGCGATCCAGCGTTTTCACGGCGCGGTTCTGCCGTTCCAGTTGAACGGTGAGCGCGCCGACGGCCTGCGCGCGATCGCGCGTGCGTCCGGCACCAGCACGTTCATGGTCGTGCTCGCCGCGTATACGCTGCTCCTTTCGCGGTACAGCAACCAGCAAGACCTCGTCATCGGCTCCCCGATCGCCAATCGGCGTTCCAGCATGACCGAGCCGCTGATCGGCTTCTTCGCGAACATGCTCGCGCTGCGCGTGGATCTGTCGGGCAATCCGACCTTCGGCGAACTGCTGGCGCGCGTGAAGCGCGTCGCGCTGGACGGCTATAGTCGCCAGGAAATTCCGTTCGAGCAGGTGGTGGACTCGCTCAAGCTCGAACGCAACCTGAGCCGCACGCCGGTTTTCCAGGCCGTGTTCGCGTATGAGAAAGCGCAGCCCCATGCGGTGAACTTCCCCGGTCTCGTGGCAACGCCTGTGTCGGTGGAGACCCACACCGCCAAGTTCGACCTCACGCTGCATATCCAGGATGCCGAGCACGGCCTCGCGGGCTCACTGGAATACAACCTCGACCTGTTCGACGCCGCCACGATCGATCGCATGGCGGAACACTTCCGCACGCTCGTCGATGCCGTGGTCGCCGATCCGGACCGGCCGCTCAGCGAGCTTTCGTTGACGAGCGATGCGGAGCGGGATCTGCTGACCGTCGAATGGAACCGGACCGAGATGGATTTCGGCGATGACGCCGCGCAACCGCTGCATCGGCTGTTCGAACAGCAGGTCGAGCGCACGCCCGACGCCGTCGCCGCCGTCTGCGACGACGCCTCGCTCACCTACGCCGAACTCAACCTGCGCGCCAATCGCCTCGCCCATCGGCTCATCGAACTCGGTGTCGTTCCCGATGCTCTCGTCGGCGTCGCCATGGAGCGCTCGCTCGACATGATCGTCGCGCTGCTCGCCATCCTCAAGACCGGCGGCGCTTACGTCCCCGTCGATCCCGACTACCCCGCCGAGCGCGTGCGCTTCATGATCGACAACGCCCAGTTGCGCTGGCTCCTCACCCAGCAGCATCTGCTTGCCGCGCTGCCCGACACCGACGCCCGCGTGATCGTCGTCGATCGCGACACGCTCGACCTCGACGCCGCGCCCGCGTCCAACCCCGCGCCTGCGCTGAGCGGCGAGAACCTCGCCTACATGATCTACACCTCCGGTTCGACCGGCAGGCCCAAGGGCGCGCTCAACACCCATCGCGCGATCACCAACCGCATCCTGTGGATGCAGCACGCCTACACCCTCGGCGCCGACGATGCCGTGTTGCAGAAAACCCCGTTCAGCTTCGACGTCTCGGTCTGGGAATTCTTCTGGCCGCTCATCGTCGGCGCGCGCCTCGTGTTCGCCCGCCCCGGCGGCCAGCGCGAGACCGACTACCTGGTCGAACTCATCGAGCGCGAACGGATCACCACGGTCCATTTCGTGCCGTCGATGCTGCGCGCCTTTCTCGACCATCCGGACCTCGACGCGCACTGCGCGTCGCTGCGCCGCGTCGTGTGCAGCGGCGAGGCCCTGCCGTTCGATCTACAGCAGCGTTGCCTCGCGCGCCTGGACACCAAGCTGTTCAACCTCTACGGCCCCACCGAGGCTGCCGTCGACGTGACCGCCTGGGAATGCCGGCGCGACGACCCGCACCGCATCGTGCCGATCGGCCGGCCCATCGCCAACACCCGCCTCTATATCGTGGACGCGCAGTTGCAGCCCGTGCCGGTCGGCGTGGCGGGCGAGTTGCTGATCGGCGGCACGCCGGTCGGACGCGGCTACCACGGCGAGCCCGAACTGAGCGCCGAGAAGTTCATCGCCGATCCGTTCTTCAACGACCCGCACGCACGCCTCTACCGCACCGGCGATCTCGCGCGCTACCGGCCCGACGGCAACATCGAGTTCCTCGGCCGCATCGACCATCAGATCAAGCTGCGCGGCCTGCGCATCGAACCCGGTGAAATCGAGGCGGCGCTGCGCGAGCATCCGTCGGTCGACGACTGTATCGTGATCGCGAAAACCGACGGAGCCCGAACGTTCCTCATCGCCTATGTCGCGACCGCATCGCCGGACATCGCCGATCTGCGCGGCCATCTGAGCGGCAAACTTGCGGACTACATGGTGCCGTCGAGGTTCGTCGCGCTCGAATCCCTGCCGATGCTGCCCAACGGCAAGATCAACCGCAAGGCGCTGCCCGTCCCGGCGGACACGGTCGACACGGCCCGGTTGCACGCGCCTGCCGTCACACCCAGGGAAGTCCTGCTGGCGTCCATCTGGCAAGACGTGCTGCAACTGCAGTCCATCGGCATCCACGACAATTTCTTCGAACTTGGAGGCGACTCCATCCTGAGCATCCAGGTGATCTCGCGCGCCAATCAGGCGGGACTTCGCGTGACGACGAAACAACTGTTCCAGTATCAGACGGTCGCCCAGCTGGCCGCCGCGCCTGAAGAACGGGCAGCGCATGCGCCGAGCGTCAGCCCGCTGGGCGATGCGCCGCTCACCCCGGTCCAGCACTGGTTCTTCGAACAGGAGATCGATGCGCCGTCGCACTACAATCAAACGGTCCTGATTCAGGTGCCGTCGGATATCGACGCGTCGAGGCTCGCCGACGCGTTCCGACAAGTCCACGAACATCACGATGCGTTGCGCCTGCGTTTCTCGCGCAGCGCCGGCGGCTGGACACAAGAAGTCGTCGCAGTTGGCGAGATGCCGGCGCTGTTCGCGAAGCAAGCGATCGCAGGCGACGCCGGCGAGCGCATGGCGGCCATGCGCGCTGCCGCTGCGCAAGCGGAACGCGGCATCGACATCACGCATGGCCCGTTGCTGGCGGCCCGGCTTTTCTGCTTTGCCGACGAGCCGCTCGCCCGCCTGTTCGTGTCGATTCATCACCTTGCGGTGGACGGCGTGTCGTGGCGCGTGCTCCTCGAGGATCTGCATGCCGCCTACCACGGCCAGCCGTTGTCCGAGAAGACGACTTCGTTCCGCGAATGGGCCCTGCACCTGCAGCAACTGGCCCGGTCGCCTGCCATCGGCGACGAAGCCCCACTGTGGCAAACCCTCCTCGCGCAGGACGTCGAGCCCATGCCGGTCGATTATCCGGCCGCGGGCGCGGCCCACAACGCGGTCGGCGACGCGGCATCCGTTTCATTCGAGCTGGACGAAACCGAAACCGCGGCGTTGCTGCGCCGGCTGCCGCGGGCCTACGAAACCCGGATCAACAACGTCCTGCTCGTCGCGCTCGCGCAAGCATGCAGCATGGTCACGGGCAACGCGCGCACCCGGGTCGATGTCGAAAGTCACGGCCGCCACGTCTGCGATGCGCCGATCGACGTCAGCAGGACGGTGGGCTGGTTCACCTCCATCTATCCGATCGTCCTCGAGGTCGACGCGAGGCAGACGCCGGAGCAAGCGTTGCGCGACGCGCAGCAACAGTTGCGCCGGATTCCGGCCGAAGGCCTCGGTTATTCGCTGCTCCGCTACCTGGGCCCCGACGACGCCGTGCGTGACAGCCTCGCCGCGCTGCCGAATGCCGACATCCTCTTCAACTATCACGGGCAGCTCGATACCGTGCTGCAGCAATCCGATGGCTGGAGCCCGGCTGCAGAAGACCTCGGTTCGCTGCGCTCCGAGCGGTCCCTGCGCACGCATGCGTTCGAGATCGTTGCCGCCGTTTCCGACGGCAAGCTTCAGGTGGACTGGCGCTACGGCGAGCGTCTCCACCAGCGGCAGACGGTCGAAAACCTGGCCGCGCACTTCAAGGACCGGTTGCTCGACTTCGCGGCGTCGGTTCCCGACACCGCGTGGGACGACCTCGAAGACAGCTACCCGCTCTCGTCCCTGCAGCAGGGCATTCTGTTCCATTCGCTATACGAGCTGGATCCCGCTGCCTATTTCCAGCAGTTCAGCTTCGTCGTCAGCGGCCCGCTCCAGGTGCCGGCGCTCCGGCAAGCCTGGGCCAATGCGCTCGAGCGCCATGCCGTGCTGCGTACCGCGTTCGCGTGGGCCAATCGCGATCATCCCGTCCAGACCGTCCGGCACACGGTCGACCTGCCGTGGACGTTCCTCGACTGGCGACACCGCGATGCATCCCGCCGCGCGCAGGACTTCGATGCATTCCTCGCCGACGACCGGCGGCGCGGCTTCGATCTGCAGCGGGCGCCGTTGTTCCGCTGCACGCTGATTCAGGAAGCGGAGGCACGCCATCGGTTCTGCTGGAGCGCACACCACATCATTCTCGACGGCTGGAGCACTGCCACCCTGATGAAGGAAGTGTTCGACGATTACCTGTCGCTCGTCCGCACCGGCGTGCCCGCGCTCGCACCGTCGGCGCCGGGATACCGCAGGTACATCGACTGGCTCGCGCGCCATCCTCGTTCGGCCGACGAAACCTGGTGGCGCGCCGAACTGGCCGGGTTTCATGCCGCCACGCCGATCGTGGCCCATCCGGCCGGGCAGATCTCCGGCGATGCCGCACGGCAGGACAAACGCAGGACCCAGCAATTCCTGCTGGACGAGGCCCTGACCGCTCGGCTGCAAGCGCTCATGCGAACCCATCGCCTCACCCTCAACGTCCTGATCCGCGCGGTCTGGGCGTTGGTGCTGCGGCGCCACGCCGGGACGGACGACGTCGTCTTCGGCGTCACCGTGTCCGGTCGCCCGCCGCAGCTCGACGGCGTCGAGTCGATCGTGGGCCTGTTCATCAACACGCTGCCGTTTCGCCTGCGCATCGCGCCGGAACGCCCCTTCATCGAATGGCTGGCGACGGTTCACGCAGCCCAGACTGCGATGGAGCCGCATTCGTACAGTTCGCTGGTCGATATCCAGTCGTGGAGCGAACTGCCCGCCCGCGACAGCCTGTTCGACAGCCTGCTGGTGTTCGAGAACTTCCCGGTTGCCGCCGCCCCCGATCTCGGACCCGACGACATCGAGATTCTCGACACCCGCGCCTTCGCGGAAGCGCATTACCCGCTGACCCTGACCGTACACCCGGATACGCGCGTCAGCTTCCAGATCGCGCACGATGCCCACCGCGTCGCCCCCGAGGTGGTCCGGCAGATGCTGGACACCATCCGCGCGTTGCTGGAACGATTCGCCGACGACCCGGCCCAACTGACCGGCCGGCTCGCCGATGCGCCGGTGCCAGCCGGCCAGCCGGGCGCGCCGCGCGGCGCGGCCGCCGCTGGCGTCGAACCCACCGCCGGTGCGGCCACGACGGCCCGCACCGGCGTGCCGACGGCGGACGAAAGCACGTTGCTCGAGATCTGGCAGCGGATCTTCAAAAGAAACGACATCGCGGTCAGCGACAATTATTTCGACCTCGGCGGACACTCGATCATCGCGATCCAGTTGATGGCCAATGTCGAAAAAGCGTTCGATCGCCGGCTGCCCATTTCCTGTCTGTTCGAGAATCCGACCGTCGAGAAACTGGCGGCGGCATTGGCCAGGAAAGCGCCGGCCGCCCCCGCCGGCGGACTCGTGCCGATCCGGGACGGCGGTCCCGCCGCGCCGCTTTTCCTCCTTCCGGGCGCCGGCGGGAACGTGGTCTACTTCCACCCGCTCGCGAACCACCTGAGCGACGCTCACGCGGTGCACGGCCTGGAAGCGCTCGGCCTCGACGGCTCCTGCCTGCCGCTCACCCGCGTGGAAGACATCGCGGCCCGTCATATCGAATCCATCTGGCCGCTGGTGGGCGCGGGCCCGTACTACCTGGCGGGCCACTCGTTCGGTGCGCAGGTGGCGCTCGAAATGAGCCGGCAGCTCGTCGCCAAGGGCGCGGTCGTCAAACTGCTGGCGATCCTCGACGCTTCCGCGCCCATCGACAGCCCGGCCGCAACCTACTGGCAAGACTGGGACGACACCGAATGGCTGGTCGCGATCGCCCACGAAATCGGCACCTTCCTCGGGACCGACCTTCAGGTGACGCGAGCAGACCTCGTCCAGCTCGACCCCGACGGCCAGGCCGGCCTGATCCTCGACCGAATCGGCAACCGCGGCAACTGGTTTGCGGATGCCGGATCCGACCGCCTGCGCGCCTATCTGCGTGTCTATCAGGCCAACTTCAAATCGCGCTACGCGCCGCAAGCCGACCCGCTTCCCGTGCCGATCGCGTTGTTCCGCAGCACCGAGCGGGATCCCGGCGACTACGATCCGTCGCCCGAGATAGCGCAGCTCCGCCTCGACCCGACCTGGGGGTGGTCCCGCTTCTCGGCGCTGCCCGTCGAGGTGACGGACGTACCCGGCGACCACCTGACCATGCTGCTCGACCCGCACGTCGCCGTCCTCGCTACCCGCATCAACCAGTTTCTGGAAAAAAAACGCTCATGAAATCCGCACAGACGATCGACAACGCTTTCGCCCGCAAGGTCTGCATCAATCTGGACCGGCGCCCCGACCGCTGGGAAGCGATGCAAAGAAAATTCGCCGAACAGAACATCCTCACGGTGGAACGACTGCCCGCCGTCGATGCAAGGCTGGTGACCGTGCCGCCATCCTTGAGCCATATGCGTCCGCAGGACTACGGCTGCACGATGAGCCATCTTGCCGCCGTGAAGCAGGCCAAGGCCGCGGGCGCGAGCGAAGTCCTGATCTTCGAAGACGACGCCTTCTTCGACCCCGACTTCGCCGCGCGCTTCCCCGAGTTCATCGCGCAAGTGCCGAAAGACTGGCACATGCTGTTTCTGGGCGCCTATCACTTCACGCCCCCCATTCCCGTCGCGCCGAACATCGTCAAGGCCGTGGAGACGCTCACCGCGCACGCCTACGTCGTCAGGGACTCGCTTTACGACGCATTCATTGCGATCAACGAACACCCGCCGGCGATCAACGACCGCAACAACCTCATGCTGCAGCAGAAGTTCAATTGCTACTGCTTCGAACCCAATCTGGTCGGACAGGAGTCCGGCTACTCCGACATCATGGACGAAGTCATGCCGGAAAAGCCGCTGACCTATTCCCTTCCGATTCCGGATGGCTGGTAACGCCTGCGGCCGGCGCGCGCTGCGATCCCCTGCGGTCCCTATCTCAACAGGCCATTGAAGCTCATGAAAACCATCACCGTTGACCTAGAAGCGGAGTTCGTAAAGTCCGCGCTCGATTCGCTCCACCGGGACTGCAAGCTCGGCGAGGCAATTTCGCTGGCTTATGGGAAATGCGAATCGACCGACGACGTGATCGATCTGATTTTTCCGTTGATCACGAAGACACGACGGGTTGATTACATCCTGATGTACAGCATAGAAAGGAATCCCCGCACCCTCCTGCAGTTTCTTCGACTGATCGAAGCGCGGTTGACACGGAACGACAGCTGGACAGTCGCGTCGGTCGAGGCTTCGTTGCGTAGCGTGGCCGATTCATCGGGCCTCGGTTGGGACCGTGCGCAGCGCTTGCTGAAGTGCTGCATCCTGTTTTCCGACTCGCCGCTGGAAATCGTGGAAAGCATCGCGTTCCTGGGCAAGCACGAAACCTCGTCGAGATTGAGATCAGCGGCAAGAAACGTCGAACTCAGTCACCTGATCAACTGAACGATATTGGCGACTCATGGATTCCGCTCAAAGTAAATCGCCGCCGTGGCATTCGGCCGTCACCCTGATGTGGCGCAGTCATCCCTGGTTGACCCTGGGCACGGTCCTTACGGGCCTCGTCAGCGGCATTGCGTCGATCGTGGGCGTCGGATTGATCAGCAGGGTGCTGCATGACCAGGACGACCGCCAGACGCTGCTGACGATATTCATTGCGGTGAACGTCATCGCGGTTTTCTGCAGGAGCAGCGCTGCCGTGATGCCCTCCTATGCCTGCATGAAAGTCATGACGAGACTGCGCGTCAATCTATGCAAAAGGATCCTGGCGACCCCACTGGATGAAATTGACAGACGCGGCGCCCCGAATATCCTGACCATGCTGACGCAGGACATTCCGCAGTTGAGCCAGACCCTGCTCACCATACCGACGATCATCGTTCAGTCCGTCGTCCTGGTATGCAGCATCGCCTATCTCGCCTATCTGTCGTGGATCGTTTTCGCTTCGACAATCACCCTGACAATCGTTGGCCTGGCGCTTTATCTGTTTTTCTATCGAAAGGCGGTCAATTTCACGGAAAGAGTTCGCGACGAATTTGTCCAGTTCAATGAATACACCCATGGCCTCGTGTTCGGAATCAAGGAACTCAAGCTCAACAGGACCAGACGACGCTGGTTCACCAGGGCCGCGATCGAATTATCATCGAAGCGCGTGGCCGGATTCAATTACATAGAACGCTTCTGGTTCATGAGCGGCGACAGCATTGGCCAGATCACGGTAGCGGTCCTGCTCGGATTTTTGCTTTTCGGCGTACCTTCGTTCGGCGTCGTGGACCCCTCCGTACTCACGGCGAGCATTCTGGCCGTTCTCTACATGATGGGGCCTTTGACCATGCTGATCAGTATCCTGCCGATCGTGGCCGAAGGCAAAACCGCGCTCGCCCGGCTGGCGGAATTCGGTTTCTTGATCGATGACAGCGAGGATTCGCGCAAGGAACCGCCCCATCCGCGCACCAGGGAATCCTCGGCGAATCCATGGCAACGCATTGAGCTGAAAGATGTGACGATGAACTATCGTGACAATGATTCGTCGGTCGATTTCGTGCTCGGCCCCATCAATATGTCGATTCATGCCGGAGAACTCGTCTATGTCATCGGTGGAAACGGCAGCGGCAAAAGCACGTTGGGCAAAGTCCTCAGCGGCCTCTATGTGCCTACCGAAGGCCATATTGCCCTTGATGGAAAAGTCGTTGACGACGATGCCAGGGAACGGTACCGCAATCTGTTTTCCGCCGTCTTTACCGATTTCCATTTGTTCAATCGCATCATAGGGCCGGACCGGGAAAATGCTGGCATCGAGCTTGCCCGCAAATATCTTGAAACACTGAAATTGGCGGACAAAATAGAGATCGATGGCAACAATTACTCGACAACCAGAGCCTTATCGACAGGGCAACGCAAGCGATTGGCGCTGCTTTGCGCCTATATCGAGGATCGTCCGATTTACATCCTGGACGAATGGGCTGCCGATCAGGATCCGGTCTTCAAGAGATTCTTCTATGAAGTGCTGGTTCCCGATCTGAAGTCCCGCGGGAAATGCGTCATTATCATTACCCACGACGATCAGTACTTCAAGCTCGCGGATCGGGTCATTCGCCTGGATAGCGGCCGCATCTTCTCCGATACGGCCATGTGTGCCGTCCGGGCCGAAGTTGCGGGATGAGCAGCGATCCTGATGCGGTGCGCGCGTTGCAGCTCCGCGCAGATCCGATCCGCCACACCGCCCCACGACCGAATGGCCGGCGTTCCTCGATCCCGGGCAACTCGATCTGCAATCGCGACGCCGGCCGATCGCTCTTCGCGTTATTTAAAGAATCGGCATCAATGCCAAAATAATTCAATCAATCAGGGCCAACCGATTTTCCTTTCATCAAGCGGCATTCAGCCGCTGCCGAGATCTCGTCGCGCGTCGACAGTGCGGCGAGCTCGCGAACGCCACCGCAATTCGCCTGTCCCGGCTATCCGTTACAGACGCGTTCGCCGCCGGGTGTTTAAATCATGCCGGCAATCATGCGCGCAAGCGCAGCTTCAACGTCTCACCAGGAATCCGTTCATGGAGTTCAGCAGATTGTTCGCACACGTCGGCGAAGCGATCTCAAGCAGCGGGAGCCGACGCTTTCCCCGAGTGATGTACAGCCTGATCTCTGCGGCCGTCCCCGTCGACGAGATCCGCATTTCGGAGCTCGCGGTCGACGCGACGCCTGACGGCGATCTCGCGGTGCGCAGCCTCGGCGCGGTCGGCGCGGTCGGCGCGGCGCTCGCGAAGGCCGGCCCGGCAGCCGCCTGTTACGGGCCGCAGATGCCGCCGCGCTCGGGCGCGAGCTGCGTGCACGTCGATGACACGCTCGCGGGCCACGGCCCGACCCACGCGCTGGTCCATCGCTTCGTCCTCATGCAGGCTGCGATCGTGCCGCCGCGTTGCGCGCAGTTCCATCTCTTGACCCGCAAGCGGGGCCACTATTACCTGATCTCGCTGTATCGCACGAACACGTTCGACGACTTCTCGTCGCGGGAGCAGACCGTCCTCAAGGAGCTCTCGCACGTGCTGTTTCCGATCGTCGAGACCCATGTCGCGGCGCTCGATTCGGCTCCGCCGCCCGCCCACGCGGCCGCGGCCGCGCCGCCGGCGACGCAATCGGGCCGGGAGCGCGTGGCGCGGCGGTTCGCCGACCGTCTGCGGCAAGCCGGCGTCAAGCTGTCGACGCGCGAGATCGAGGCATGCACGGCGCTGCTGGCCGGCGACACGGTGCCCGCCATCGCCGTGCGTTTCGCGCTGCGCGAAAGCACCGTCGAGACCTACCTGAAGCGGGCAGCCGTCAAGCTCGGCTTCGGCGGGCGCCATGGTCTCACGCGCTGGATGCTCGACGAGGCGGCAGGGGCCGCGGGCGAGGCCGCGGCTGGAGCACGCCGAGACAGCACGAGAAGCGTGCGGCGCGACTGCGCATCGCCGTACGTCGGCACCTGAAGCGTCGGCACCCGAAGGCTAGCGGTCCGAAAGCGCGTGCCGGTGCCCGCGGCGCGCCAGGAACTGCAGCCCGCGCGACGCCGACGCGGGCTGCGTGCAAAACAGCATCGGATAGCTGCCGCCGGCCACCACTTCGAGCCGCGTGCCGGCAATCAGGCCGGCGACGAAGGCCGAACCGCCGCACCCGGTGACATCGTCGTCATCGCCCGCGACGAGAGCGCCGGCGCGCACACGCGCGCCAGCCATTCCGGCACGCCGGCCGGCGACGCTGGTCGCGCGTCGGGTATCGGCGCCCGCGCCCGGCGTGACGGCATCACGCCGCCGACGCGCACGGCACGTAATCGTCGATCATCCATTTCGTGAGCCCGTGCCGGCCGCTGATGCCGAGCTTCACCGCGGCGCGCTTGATGTACGTCTCGACCGTGCTCTCCTTCACACCGAGCTCGCCGGCCAGTTCTCGCAGCATCTTGCCCGCGAGCAGGCCGAGACACACTTCGCTTTCGCGCGCCGACAGCACGACCGCCGCGCGCGCAAGCCGCGATTCGAACTCCTTGCGCAGCGCCTCGACGGCGGGCATCGTCGTGCCTTCGAGGTCGCCGTGCCGGCGCGTCGACGCATGCCACTCGACGAGCGGCAGCAGCGTATCGGCGAAATTCTTCAGGAACGACATCTCCTGCAACGAGAAGTCGCAATGCGACGCTGTTCGATGCAGCGAGATCACGTAGCGGCGATTCGCCTTGCACGACACGAGATGGCACTGAAATCCCCCGCCCGGTCCACGCGGCGGCGCGAATTCGCCGCCATTGCCGCTCCGCATCAGCGGATTGATGTGAATGAGCTGCCGGTCGCAAGCAGCCACGATCCGGTTCAACAGCGGATGTGCTGCCGGCTGCCGCTCGCCATGCGCGGCCGGCCCGCTGCTGCGCCCGTCGTCACCCGGCGCGCCGAACGCGCCGAGCGATTGCACGTGGACGACTTCGCCCGCCGGCTCGTCGAGCGTCCATTCAGTCATCCGGGTGATCGCGAGCGGAATCGATTCGACCAGCAATGCATGCATGTCGGATGCGAACCGCTCACTGCCGGCGCTCGAAATCACCTTCCCGAGCTTCGAGAACATCGCGAACATCTGACTCTCCTTGTTTCCTTGTTGTGCGTGCTTGAGGACGGCGGCGCAACGCCGGCTCGGGCGAGCCGGCGCGGTTTGCGCGGCGCGCGTTTCGGCGCGCGTCGTCATGCGTTCTCGCGTTGCGTCGCGCGCCGATGTGTCCGGCTCACGCGAAACGGCGGCGCGCCGTGCTCTGTTCAGTTCGATGCGAGATCGCCCCCGCAAGAAGCTGAAACGCCCATTTCAGTCATTGAGCGCTGCTGATTGAAAATGGGCTGCCGCCGGACGCGCTGAAGGCCTGAATCGGAAAACCCTGCGCCGGCCCGGAGCGGGTGCGTTCCCGGCGGATTCAACGAAAAATCATGAACAAAAACCGAGATAATCCCTTCCATTGAATTTGATCCACGAATACCCCAGCTGCGTATGATAGCGACGATTTAAAATATCCGCAGTTAGCGTGACATTCGTTTTTTAATCGCCGCCGCTTGCAGACCCAAAATCGATCAACTCGCAAGCCACTCATGAGCAAAATTATGGTAGATCAATAGAAATCGATATTTATTTACCCCGAAATTTTGTAATAGTCATCCGGGAACCGCCTACCATGGATTTTCGTCCAAGAGGTCTTATTCGAGAGAAGAATCGGCGAATTTCATCACATCGCTCCCGCTCACCACGCAGCCCAAAGCACTTTTCTCCGAACATTGTTTCGATTCGATCAACGATTGATTCAATCTGCGCGATGGGAAAGCATAATTTTTTTGCTGCCTACTTGAGGCAGCGCTGTCGATTACACCTTCATGCGATAAAAATCGCCGCAATCAACATACGCAGCACCGTGGATACGGGCGTTGCAAAATATCAACAAATGGCGAAATCATTGTCCGTCACAAAATATCCATATTTAATCGCACGCAATTTACCCGCCCCACCGCTTGCCGCCAGAAAAATAAATTGCTACGCTTTTCCATCGAAATAAACGACAAAACGCCGCCCGATTTTGAATTGCAAGCGGGTTTATTTAAAAAAATGAAACATGGAAATTAATATGCACGTGCAATCATCTTTTATCGATCGTCGCGGCTAGCGCTTCGTCACACGCCATTCAGTCGAATCTCCATATCCACCTGCCGGCAGGACAGGCCGACGGCCAGTTGCAAAAGTCGCCGGCGGTTTTTCGATTTTCTTCCAGACGTCCGTGATGACGCTCGGCCGCGCATTGTCGAATGCACCGTCCTCTTTTCAATCCCGGCCCGCCAACGCGCAACGCTTCCCGCACGTCACGCCTGCTCGAATTACCACATTGGCTTCAACGCGTCATTTGTCGTCTTTCCAATCTGTAAAACCATTCCGAGAAATTGGAGCACACCATGAGTCACGACTTTCGAGACGAACCTGCGCCGCGTCGCGCCTTCCTGGCCAACATGGCGAAACTCGCGGCGGCCGGCGTCGTCACCGGCTGGACACCGGTCTACCAGATTGCGGCGCACGCGCTGACGGCCGGCGCGACACCGCCCGGCTTCCCGGCCGACATCCCGCTTTACAAGCAGGCGTTCCAGAACTGGAGCGGCGAGATCGCCGTGCAGGACGTATGGACCGCCGCGCCACGCTCCGCCGACGACGTCGTTGCGACGGTCAACTGGGCCCGCGCGAACGGCTATCGGGTACGTCCGCGCGGCTACATGCACAACTGGTCGCCCCTGACGCTGGACCCAAGCGCCGGCGCCGCGAACCTCGTGCTGCTCGATACGACGAAGTCGTTGACGGCCGTCTCCGTCGACACGTCGGCGAGCCCGGCGCGCGTCACCGCGCAGACGGGCGTCTCGCTGGAGTCGCTGCTCGCGACGCTCGAGCAATCTGGCCTCGGCATGGTCGCCGTGCCTGCGCCGGGCGGCATCACGCTCGGCGGTGCGCTTGCGATCGACGCGCACGGCACCGCCGTACCGGCGGCCGGTGAAACCTTGCAACCGGGCCACACCTACGGCTCGCTAAGCAATCTCGTGGTCGCGCTGACCGCCATCGTGTTCGATCCGGCCCGGCAGCAATACGTGCTGCGCCGGTTCGAGCGCAGCGATCCCGAGATCGGTGCGTTCCTCGCGCACATCGGGATGGCGTTCGTCGTCGAAGTGACGCTGACGGCAGGCCCGAACCAGCGGCTGCGCTGCCAGAGCTTCGTCGACATTCCGTCTTCCGAACTATTTGCGCCGGCCGGCACGCCCGGCCGAACGATCGCGTCGTTTCTCGATCGAGCGGGCCGGATGGAAGCGATCTGGTTCCCGTTCACGACGTGCCCGTGGCTCAAGGTCTGGACGCCGACGCCCAGCAAGCCGTTCCTGTCGCGCACCGTCACGCAGCCGTACAACTATCCGTTCTCCGATTCGATCTCGCAGTCCATCTCGGATCTCGTCAAGCGGATCGTGATCAACGGCGAAGGCGCATTGACGCCGTTGTTCGGCCAGACGCAGCTGGCGATCACGACCGCCGGCCTCGCGCTCACGCTCAGCGGGGACATCTGGGGCTGGTCGCGCACCGTACTGCAGTACATTCGGCCGACGACGCTGCGCGTCACCGCGAACGGCTACGCGGTACTGGCGCGGCGTGCCGACGTGCAACGCGTGATCAGCGAATTCGTGCAGTTCTATCAGAATCGCATCGACGCATACAAGGCACGCGGCGAGTACCCGATCAACGGTCCCGTCGAGATCCGGGTCACCGGTCTCGACAAGCCGGCCGATGCCGGCGCCGGCGCGGTCGTTCCCACGCTGTCCGCGCTCAAGCCGCGCCCCGATCACCCGGAATGGGACATCGCCGTATGGTTCGATATCCTGACTTTACCGGGCACGCCTGGCGCCGATCGCTTCTATCGCGAGATCGAGCAATGGATGCTCGCGAACTACACCGGTTCGTATGCGACGCTGCGTCCCGAATGGTCGAAGGGCTGGGGCTATACCGACACGGCCGCCTGGCAGGATGGCACCATGCTCGCCACCACGATCCCGAATCTGCATCGTGAAGGCCAGCCGCCGTCGAGCAGCTGGGATGCGGCGCGCGCGACCCTCGAACGCTACGACCCGCACCGGATCTTCCGGTCGCCGTTGCTCGATCGGTTGATGCCGTAGCAATCCCGGCGGAAGCCGGCGCGGCGCGCTGCCATGCGCGCCGCGCGCGAGAACTCTTTTGAACATGGCGGGAAGATTCCTAGCCCCTCTCGACCGGTTCAGGTATCTGTCGGTGCATCGTTTCCGTCCCCTACCGGGGTTGCACCGATTCTTTCCGTACCTGTCTTCGCCTTCCCGCAGCAGGCGGACCATCAGCCGCCTCTTCTCCACTTCCCTCGAACCGGCAGCCCGAATTGCCTGAGCAGGCATCCGGGCCGCTCGTCGCAGCAGCACGCCCCCGCGCACCGCCATTTCCTGCCGAACCCGCTCACACACCGCCGACAAACGGCGATTCGTGACTGCGGAGTACAAGTTCTTATGCCGTTTTGTCCGTTTATCGGCCGCTCGCCACACACGATACTGCGCACCATCCGGCGCGTGGCGCCTCACTCGACAATTCGCACGAACATGAACCGATACCCAGGATTGAAGCGCGTCGCTCGACGGGCCGTGCTTGCCGCCGTTCCGATGGCCGCGCTCCTCGCATTGTCCGGCTGCCAGTCGGACGACAAGGCGGCGGCCGCGACGCCGAGCGTGATCGTCAGCCCGCCCGTCGCCCGCGACGTCAACGACGTCGACGTCTATACCGGACGCTTCGAAGCCGTCGATACCGTCGACGTGCGCCCGCGGGTGAGCGGCTATCTCGACAAGGTAGCGTTCCAGGACGGTGCGAACGTTCGGAAGGGCGACCTTCTGTTCGTCATCGATCCGCGCCCGTATCAGACGGCCGTCACGGCCGCGCAAGGCGCACTCGAACGCGCGCAGTCGCAACTGAAGCTGAGCAGGCAAGATTTCGAACGGGCCAGCGTCCTGATCAGGACCGACACGATCGCACAGAGCCTCTACGACCAACGCCGCCAGGCCGTGCAAAGCGCACAGGCCGAGGTAACGAGCGCACAAGGCGCGCTCGAGCGCGCACGGCTCGACCTGTCCTTCACGCGCATCGTCGCACCGATGTCCGGCCGCATCAGCCGCAAGCTCGTCAGCGAAGGCAACCTCGTGAAAGGCGGCGACAGCGACGCGACCGTGCTGACGACGATCGTGTCGCAGGATCCGATCGATATCTATTTCGACGTCGATGAAGAAAGCTACCTGCGCTACACGCGCGAAGCGCAGAAAAGCGGTAGCAATGCGTCGTCGCGGCGCGTTGCGATCGCACTGCCGGGCGACGCACAACCGTCGCTGACGGGCACGATGGATTTCGTCGACAACCGCCTCGACAACTCGACCGGCACGCTGCGGCAACGCGCGCGCGTCTCGAACCCGGACCGGCGTCTCAGCCCCGGCCAGTTCGGCCGCGTCTACCTGTCGAGCCGTGTCGCGCATCATGCGCTACTGGTACCCGATTCGGCCGTCGCGACCGACGCGACGCATCGCGTGCTGTATTTCGTCGACGCGAAGGGCACGGTCGCGATCCGCCCGGTGACCCCCGGCCGCCTGCACGGCAACCTGCGCGAAATCGACGCCGGGCTGAACGCCGGCGACCGCGTGATCGTCGACGGTTTCCAGCGCGTGCAGGCCGGCGACAAGGTCAAGGCCGTGCCGCGCGCGATCGATGCAACGAATACGGCCACGTTGGCCCAGGCAACCGACAAGGCCAACGGCACGACCGGGAGCGCGCAATGAACCTCGGCCGCTTGTCCGTCCAGCAGCCGGTGCTCGCGATCGTCCTGTCGATCGTAGTGACGATCGCCGGTGCGTTGGCCTATTTCACGCTCGCGGTGTCCGAATACCCGGACATCGCGCCGCCGACCGTCGTCATCCAGGCAACCTATCCTGGCGCGTCTGCGGAAACCGTGTCGCAAACGGTATCGACACCGATCGAGCTCGAAGTGAACGGTGTCGAGGACATGCTGTACATGTACAGTCAGGCAACGTCGGACGGCAGCCTCAACATCACCGCGACGTTCAAGCCAGGCACGGATGTCGACAAGGCGCAGGTGCTCGTGCAGAACCGCGTCGCGCTGGCGACGCCGCGCCTGCCGGAGCCGGTGCAGCGTAGCGGCGTGTCGGTGCGAAAATCGTCGCCGACGCAGCTCGGCACGATCTTCCTGTACTCGCCGGACCAGCGCTACGACCCGCTGTACGTGTCGAACTACGCAATCCGCAACGTCGCGGACGTGCTGAAGCGTATCGACGGCGTCGGCGACATCAACCCACTCGGCGCGCGCGAATACTCGATGCGCATCTGGCTCGATCCCGAGCGCGTCGCGTCGTTCGGCCTGAGCCCGAGCGACCTGATCGCCGCGGTGCGCGCGCAAAACACTCAACTCGCGGGCGGCGTGGTCGCACAGGCGCCGATCACGAACCAGGCATTCCAGCCGAACCTGATCTTCGAAGGGCGGCTCAAGCGCCCCGAGGACTTCAGCAGCATCGTCGTCAAGCAAGGCAAGGACGGGCGGCTCGTGCGGCTGAAGGACGTCGCGCGCGTGGAAGTCGGCGCACTCGCATACGCGACCGACAGCTACATGCTGCGCCACCCGACGATCGCGCTGCAAGTGCTGCAGCAGCCCGGCGCGAACGCAGTCGCGACGATGGACGCGGTCGAGAAGAAGATGGCGGAACTGAGCAAGGACTTCCCCAAGGGTATCGTCTACAACATCGGCTACAACCCGACCGCGTTCATCGGCGACAGCATCCACGAACTGGTCAAGACCATCTACGAGGCCGTCGTGCTCGTCGTATTCGTCGTGCTGCTGTTCCTGCAGGGCTGGCGGCCGTCCATCATCCCGATCCTGTCGATTCCGGTGTCGCTCGTCGGCACATTCGCGGCAATGGCCGCGCTCGGTTATTCGATCAACAACCTGACGCTGTTCGGCCTCGTGCTCGCGGTGGGGATCGTCGTCGACAATGCGATCGTCGTCGTCGAGAACGTCGAGCGACACCTGTCGACCGGTGCAGGGCCGCGCGACGCGACATTGTTGACGATGAAGGAAGTCGGCGGCGCCCTGTTCGCGATCACGCTCGTGCTTTGCGCGGTGTTCGTGCCGACCTCGTTCATTCCCGGCATCTCGGGCCAGTTCTTCCGCCAGTTCGGCGTGACGATTGCCGTGTCGACAGCGATCTCGTTCTTCACATCGGTGACGCTCGCGCCTGCGCTATCGGCCATGATCCTGAAAGCGCATGCCGACGAACACGATTCGGCCGCGCCCGTGTCGCGGATTGCCGCGTTGTTCGCGCCTGCCATGCGCGTCGTGCAGCGCTTCGCGAACGCGTTCAATCGCGTGTTCCAGCGCCTGTCCGATGCGTATGGCAGGCTGGTCCGGAAAGTTGTGCGAATTATCCCTGCGATGGCCGCACTGTACGTCGTACTGATCGCCGCGACAGGCTATCTGCTCGTATCGAGCCCGAAGGGCTTCATACCGGCGCAGGATCGCGGCTACCTGGTCGTGCTCGTGCGGATGCCCGACGGTGCGACGCTCGAACGCACGAGCGCGGTCGCGCGCAAGATCGAGGACATCGCACTGTCAGTGCCGGGGGTCGCCCGCGTGCCGGTTTTTTCCGGCGTCAATGCGGCGACCGGTACGAATTCGTCGAACAGTGCCGGGTTGTTCCCTGTATTCAAGCCGTGGCCGGAACGCAAGACGCAGGGACTGACGATCGAGAAGATTGCAGCCGAGATGCGTCAACGGCTGGCAAGCGTCACGGAAGCGTCGATCGTCGTCGCGATGCCGCCGCCGGTGCAGGGCCTCGGCAGCACAGGCGGCTTCGCGATGCGACTCGAAGACCGCAACGGCCTCGGCACCGCCGCGCTCGCCAAGGCGACGCAGGAGCTCGTCGCCGCCGCCAAACGCACGCCCGGCATGGTCGGCGTCTATACGCCCTACTCCGCAACGAGCCCGCAGGTGCATGTCGAACTCGATCGCGAGAAGGCCGAGATGCTCGGCGTGCCGAGCCAGGAAATCAACGACGCGGTCGAAACGTATTTCGGCTCGACCTACGTCAACGACTTCAACATCGTCGGGCGCACCTATCGCGTCACCGCGCAGGCCGACCTGCCGTTCCGCGTCGACGCATCCGATCTCGCTCGGCTGAAGGTGCGCAACCGCGACGGCGACATGGTGCCGATCGGCAGCGTGACACGCATCGACGATACGCTCGGCGTCGATCGCGCGCCGCGCTACAACCTGTACCCCGCCACGGAAATCAATGGCGATACGGCACCGGGCCTCGGCTCCGGCTTCGCGATCAAGACGATGGAGACGCTCGCCAAACAGGTGCTGCCGCCCGGCATCTCGTTCGAATGGACCGATCTGTCGTACCAGGAGACCACGGCCGGCAACACGGGGCTGCTCGTGTTTCCGCTGTGCGTGCTGCTCGTGTATCTGGTGCTCGCCGCGCAGTACGGCAGCTGGAGCCTGCCCGCATCGATCCTGCTGATCGTGCCGATGTGCCTGCTTGCCGCATCGCTCGGCGTGCGCGGGCTCGGCCAGGACGTGAACATCCTCACGCAGATCGGCTTCATCGTGCTGGTCGGGCTTGCCGCCAAGAACGCAATCCTGATCGTCGAGGTCGCGCGGCAGCTGGAGGCCGACGGCATCGAACTCGTCGACGCCATCGTCGAAGCGTGCGTGCAGCGGCTGCGCCCGATCGTGATGACGTCGCTTGCGTTCATTCTCGGCGTCCTGCCGCTCGTGATCTCCGAAGGTGCCGGCGCAGAAATGCGGCAGGCGGTCGGCGCGGCCGTGTTCTTCGGCATGATCGGCGTGACGTTCTTCGGGCTGCTGTTTACGCCCGTCTTCTATGTAATGGTTCGCCGGCTCGCGATGCGCAAGACCGCTGTCGCGGCCGTCGCGACGGAGGTGGTGCAATGAAGTTCATTCGACTAGTGGCCGTGCTGTCCGCGGCGGCCATCCTGACCGCGTGCACCAGCGCGCCGGTCGCCGACGTCACACCGCCGCCGCTGGCTTCGACGTATGCGAATGCGGATCTGTCGGCCGGCGGCCCGGCGGCCGACACCGTCGCATGGTGGCACGGTTTTCACGATCCGATTCTCGACCGGCTGGTCGACATGGCACTCGCGAACAACCTTGACCTGAAGGCCGCGGTCGCGCGCATTGACGCGGCGCGCGCGGTACGGATCGGCGCGGCGTCGCAGTGGCTCCCGTCACTCGACCTGAATGCGGGCGCCGGCCGCCAGCGGCAATCGGCATCGCAAGCGTTCCCGACCGATACGCCGACGATCGGCAACGCGTTCGATCTCAATGCAAGCCTTGCATGGGACATCGATATCTTCGGGCGCATCCGTCAGGGTGTGTCGGCCGCCGACGCGGACATCGCGTCCGCGCAGAACGATGCGGCGGCCGTGCGGATCGCGACGATCGACGAGACCGTGCGTACCTACGTGACGGTGCGCGGCCTCGAGCAGCGCCTGGCACTGGTCGAGGCCAACGCGCTGAGCCAGCGCAGCACCGAGGAATCGACGCGGCGCCTGTTCGACGCGGGCGTCGTACCGATTGCCGACGTCGACCGCGCCGCCGCGCAGACGGAGACGACGCTGGCCGAACTGCCCTCGCTGCAACTGCAGCGACAGGCAGCGATCCACCGGCTGTCGATCATCAGCGCATCGACGGTGCAGGACACCTACGCGCAACTCGATCCGCCCGCGCCATGGCCGACATGGTCGGCTCCCGCGCCGGGCATCGGCACGCCAGCCGATCTGCTGCGCCGGCGACCGGACGTCCGCGCAGCCGAGGCGCGCGTCGTCGCGGCCTATGCGCGGATCGGCGTGGCCGAGGCCGACTTGAAACCGCACTTGCAACTGATCGGCGTGATCGGTGCGGCAATCGATGGCTTCTCGGGGGCCACGCTCGCGCGTTCGCTGGCATGGATGGCCGGCGCCGGCGCCAGCGCGCCGCTGTTCGACGGCGGGCGGCGGCGCAGCGTGGTCGCGTTACGCCGCGCAGAGGCCGATCAAGCGGTCGCCGCCTATCGCACGGCGGTGCTGACGGCAGTCAGCGACGTCGAGACGTCCGTCGCGGCGACCGCCCGCAATCACGGTCGCACCGAACGCCTCGAACGCGCGGCGGCGAATGCGCGCGGTGCTTATACGCAGATCAACCGGTCGTGGCGCAGCGGTGAATCGGCGTTCATCGATACGCTGGAAGTGCAGCGCTCGCTGCTCACGGCCGAGGATGCGCTCGCGCAGGCACGGACCGACGAAATGCTCAGCAAGGTCAGGCTGATGAGCGCGCTGGGGCAATAAGTGTATGCGTCCGGATCGATCGATGCCGCACATTGACCGATATACGCAAAGGGCGACGGATTCGATCGAAGCCGAACCCGTCACCCTTTGTTTCCTGCGTGACCGATCACGCACGGGCCATGCTCAGTCGATGTCGCCGACGTCCTTCAACTGCGCGCTGACGTAGTCGAGAAAACTGACGATCCGCGACGATAGCGTCGCGTTGCGATAGAAGACTGCATGGATCGGCTGGCGGAATTCGATGGTGTCGTCGGCGAGCAATTCGACGAGGCTGCCGTCGCGGCGATGGGCGCCGGTCATGTAGTCTGCCAGGCACACGATACCGGTGCCATTAAGCGCCAGCGTCAGCAGCGTCTCTCCGCTCGATGCCTGCAACGCCGGCTGAACTCGATACACATTGCCGTCCGCGTTACGCAACGGCCAGTGGTTCAGCGCCTCCGGCTGCACGAAACCGAGCACGGTATGGTTCGCGAGGTCAGCCACGCCGGCAGGCACGCCGGCCTTCTCCAGATAGCCCGGGCTGGCGAGAATGCGTAACCGACTGCCGCCGAGCTTCCGCGCGTGCAGCGTCGAATCGCGCAACTCTCCGATCCGGATCGCAACATCGGTGCGCTGTTCGAGCAGGTCGATGATCTCGTCGCTGGTATGAAGTTCAACCTCGATCGCCGGATACGCGTCGCGAAACCCCGGCATCATCGGTGCGATCACGTGCTGCATGAAGGGCATCGCAGCATTGATCCGCAGACGGCCCGCCGGCATTTCGTGCTGCCGCGCGATTTGGTCCTCGGCAAACTCGACCGATGCAATGATGTCTCGCGCATGGTCGAGAAAAACGTTGCCCTCTTCCGTCAATTCCAGCCGACGCGTCGTGCGTCTAATCAGCGTCGTATCCAGTTTATCTTCGAGACGCCGCAGGACGCGGCTCATCACAGAGGTCGGCTGATGCAATCGGTCCGCTGCACCTGTCAGCGAACCAATGTCCGCGATCGTCACGAACGCGAGCATTTCGTCTAGTGTGGTCTTCATGGGAACAGAATCAGGCACCAATCGTAAACCGCTACGATAGTGTGGCTTTGTTCCGCTGATAACCATAAGTCGAAGCGAATCACATTTGATTTCCAGTCAACAAACTCGATGAAACCCGGATGTCCGAGGTGTATGGAGTTTGTGATCGACATGCATGCCTTCGCGTTCCACCAGGGCGTGCAGGCGGAGGTACCCGTACCGACGACGCTCGTACGCCGGCTCCACCAGACGCGGCGCCAGCAATTCGTTCTCGTGGTCCGGCTGCTTGTTGTCGTGCAATACGTGCGAGAAAGCCCGGCGGGCCGGCGGCGCGGCGCTCGGAGATGTCGACCTTCTCCCGAATCGCCGCGACCGCCTCCCCTTTGACCTGCGGGCTCAGTGTTGTCCCTTGACGACTCCGGCTGGCCCTGTTTGCCGGGGCCAGGTCACTAGGCGTCCAGCCCCTTCTGTACGTAGCGCGATAACGGGAGTGTCAGCAGAAGGATTGACGCCAAGGCGAGCAGCGCGGTTGGGACACCCGCAATGTCGCCCAGACGGCCGAACAGGACCGGCGACAGAGCGCCACCGCCGATAGTGCCCGTATAGAACAACGCGAACGCCTGCTCGCGCTTGCCGGCCCCCGCCAGCTCAGGCACGACCCCGTAGAGCACCGACGACGTCCCGTTCAGCGCGAGTCCCAGCAGCGGCAGAATCGCCATCATTGCGAAGAGTGGCGAGAACACCGCGACCACGATCAGCAGCGACGTGGCAGACTCAGTGAGCCACACTGTCTTCATCATCCCGATCCGCACGCCCAGATAGCCGCAGAACAGCTTTCCGAATGCACCGCCTACGAACAGCAACGTCAGCGCGAGACCGATACCGGCGGTGCCGGCACCCTTGCTTTTCAGCAGGAACGGCAGGAACGTCAGAAAGCCCATCCGCACGGCACTGTCGAGGGTGCCGGTCGCGAGCAGCGCGCGCAAGCCGCCGGACGAACCGCTGCCGATGGCCGCTTTCGGTATCGTCTCGCGCGCCGCATGCGGCGCGCCGCGCGACGGAATCAGCCACCACAGCAGGCCTGCTGAAACCACGCCAAGCACACCGATCAGCGTTGCGCCTGTGCGCCACGTCACGACCGTCAACAGAAGGCCGATCAGGCCTGGTATCAGCGTCTTGCCGATGTCGCCGGAGAAGTTGTACTGGGCCAGCGCCTCCTTCACGCCCCCGCCTGCCTCGTAAGAATCGGTGATCATCGAGGACGCGAGCGGGTGCTGCGTGCTCGCGCCCAGTCCGCCCAGCACCAGCGCGACCAGCAGCACCGCCAGCCCGGCGGCCTGACCGGCGATCAGGTAGGCAACGCCAGCGAGCGCGGTCCCCGCCACCAGCATGCGCTCCCGCCCCCATCGCCGCGCTGCCCGACTCGCGAGCAACTGGAAACCCGCCATCACGCCGGAATAGAGCCCGCGTAATAGGCCGATCTGCGCGTAATTGATAGCGAACTGCACTTGCCAGATGGGCAGCAGCACGTAGATGACGTCCGTCAATCCGTCGTGTGCGGCGTGCGCGACGCATGCGGCCACCAGCGAGCGGCGACGGGACGCATCGGGGTGATGCTGGGTCCCCAAAGAGGCTTCGCTTTTCAAATCGCTCATTTTGTCTATTGTTGTGCGGAATGTCGGTTGCGTGCGCTGTAACTCGTGGGGGTGATCTGCTTGAACAATACTGCTGCTTGAACGGGTCGGGCGTCAGGTATGACAGACTCGAATGCGGTCGGACGACATTGTAGTGACACCAAGGCGCCTCGCCTCCATCAGAGCATATCGATGAGCCCCGCCGAGACCGCCTTGACGACCGCCTGCACCTTGTTGGTCGCGCCAAGTTTCATGAGGACGTTGTTGACGTGAAAAGTCACCGTCCGCTCCGCGATGCTGAGGATCTGACCGATCTCGCATGCCGTCTTGCCTTCGGCGGTCCAGCACAGCACTTCGCGTTCCCGCGCCGTCAGCACGACGCTTGCCGCCGGCGCGAGCTTCTGCACCATGAAGCCGCTCATCAGCGAATGTGACAGGTTCGCGAGCCAGTGGGTCTGCAGCGTGAGCACATTGATTTCGGCAGGCGTGAGGCGATCCGCATGGCGCGCGATGCTCAGCAGGCCGAACGCGCCGCGCGCGGCCCAGCTCGACTGCGCGATGCCGACCGACAACCCGGCCTCACGCGCATCTTCCCACAAAGGGCATGGCGCGACCTCGTCAACGTCCGGCCAGACGACTTCGACACGGATTCCGTAACAGCAGTACTCGCAAGGGCAACGCCACGCCAAGCGCTCATCGGCAATTATCGCGGAATCCGGCGCGGCGATCGCCAGGCCTGACTGCCTTACATAGATATTCCAGATATCTCGGCGAACGAGATTTACCAGCCCATCACTTTCTTACAAAAATAAATGAAAAATCCTTTAATGGTATAAATTTTACGATACGAAAAGGATAGACGACATCTCTCTTTTAAGAGTATCTCGACTTTTTTATAACAAGCAGGTGGCTCATTATGCAGCGCTGCACAACCGTGCAGTTGACCATAAGGAGCTTAAAGTGTACGAACATTACGAAGGGAAATCCAAGTCGAACGTTGGCGAAGTCTCGCTTCCGGCATTCGTTGCCGAACGTGTCACACGCTATTATCGCGAACGCGTTCAAGGGAACTGGAACGGTGGCCATATTATGCGAGGGCGTATGCCTGGCCCCGGCGCGTTGCATTTGTCGAGCAACGATTATTTGTCGATCGCCCGACACCCCGATATCCTCGAATCGATGTGCGCAAGCATAAAGTCGGAGGGCAATGGGATGCTGATGTCCGGCATATTTCTGCACGGGGCATGTCCGTTGCTTGAGCTCGAAGACAGGTTCGCCCGCTTCATGGGCTCGGAATCAGCCATACTTTGTCAATCCGGCTATGCAGCGAATACCGGCTTGCTTCAGTCAATCGCTTCCGCTGAAACGCCCGTATACCTCGACATGATGGCCCATATGTCGCTATGGGAAGGCGTGCAAAGCTCAGGCGCGAAAGCTGTCGCCTTTGCCCACAACGATGCTGACCATCTCGCGCGGCAAATCCGTCGTCATGGACCTGGCATCGTAGTCGTCGACTCGATCTACAGCACGAACGGCAGCGTTTGTCCGTTGGCCGACGTCGTCGACGTGGCGACAACGGCCGGCTGCGTGCTAGTCGTCGACGAATCACATTCGCTCGGCACGCATGGGCCGGATGGCGCAGGGCTCGTCGTCGAGTTGGGGCTGACCGATCGTGTGCACTTCCGCACGGCGAGTCTCGCAAAAGCGTTCGCTGGCCGCGCGGGCGTGATCAGTTGCTCGAGCCGATTTCAGGAGTATTTCAAGTTTGAATCGCGTCCGGCGATCTTTAGTTCGACATTGCTTCCGCATGAAGCCGCCGCCCTGGAGGCCACGATCCTCGTGATCGAAAAGGAAGCGTGGCGGCGCACGCAGGTCGCAGAAAATGCACGGTACCTGCGCGAGCAACTCACGCGACTCGGTTATAACCTTAATGGGAGTGAAACTCAAATCATCGCACTCGAGTCCGGCACGGAGCAACGGACGATCAAACTACGCGACGCGCTCGAGTCGCATGGCATTTTCGGCTCGGTCTTCTGCGCGCCTGCCACGGCGAAAAACCGCGCGCTAATCCGGCTCTCCGTTCATGCGGCACTTACTCACGACGAGTTGCGGCGGATCGTCCAGGTCTGCGAAGCGATTCGCGATGAGGTCGAGCTCGATGACTGGCCGTCAACACAGCGGATGTACGCCAGCGCACGCGCGATCGACCGGATAGCGGCCGTCAGGCAAGCAGTGTAAGCGACATAAACGCCTAAGCGTCAATCACATTGATGCGGGGGATTCACGCCAGTGAATCTCCTTTTTCATCCATATGTCGATCAAGGCGGTCGAGATAGTCGTCGTAGGAAACGACGGAACCCAGCTCGAGGCCAGGCGGATTCTTGATGACGCTGCACGTATAGACTTGCTGGCCTCGCACGACCGTCGCGGAATGCATGTACGGCTGCCACGACGCGCACCCGATCGGATAGTACCCTTCCGAATCCGGAAAGTAAGGCGCACGATGGCCATTGTCGAGCTCGGCGAGAAACGCGGCGGGCGCGCCGCGCTCGACGGCGATTTCGCGGGTCGCGCGCAGCGCATCCTCGGTGTGCACGAGAAGCAGATAAGGTGTGCCTGCACTATCGAGCATCACGAGCCCCGTCGGGCGCGTTGACAGGTAATGCTCGACAATGCCGAGCTCGCGAAAGATTTCCGTCGCCTTCGCGGCGAATGCCGGATCAGCCAGAAACCGGTACTCGGACAAGCCGAGCGCCTCGATGACCGTGCGTTGCGTCTGGTGCAGATACGCACGCTTCAGCTCGTCGATCGCTTCATTGAGGACGGGAACGACGTGAACATCCTGTTTACGAATGAACCGGTCGATGAGGCCTTCGTTGAAGCTCTTGACGGCCAGCTGTTCATTGGCCTTCCCGGTAAGAATGATCTTCTTGATGGCCGGATTGACGATGCGCCGGCAGACTTCCAGGCCGTTCATGCCCGGCATGTCATAGTCGACGACGACAACCGACGTCCTCTCGAATCGCCGCGCGTTGTGCATTTGGCGTCGGATCGCGTCGATCCGAATTGCGATCACCTCGTGGGCGTCACTCTGTTCCGTCCGATCGTGATAGCGGCAGAGGAAGTCTTCGGCGGCGAGCGGCTGGATCGCTTCGTCGTTGATAACGCTGATCGCGCGCTTTGCCGAATGGAAGAAGCGAAATGCCAATTGTGTGTCGAGCTGCAAGCTCAGATTGGCGAGAAAGGATGCACTGTCGTCAATGAAGCCGACCGTGGTCGGGAATGCGAAGGGTTCGATCATGATCATTAGGGCAACGGAAAGGTCAGTACAAACTGTGTGTACGCGTTCTTTGTCGACGTGCACTCGATCGTCCCACCGATTGCCCGCATCACATCACGACAGAAGGCCAATCCGATTCCGGCACCGAGCGAGACATCATCGTTGATCACCGAAGAGGTGCAAAAACGCGTAAAGATGTGGGGCAGCGCGTCGGGCTCGATTCCCGACCCGTTATCGCGAAACACAAGACGGTTCGCTCGCTCCGAGCGGTGGAGCCGAATCGAAATGTTGCCATTGTCGATGCCGCTCAACGAGCGCAGCGCATTTTTGATGAGATTGAACAGCACGTGTACGATCAGCGTCTCCGAACCGTGAAATTCGAAGTCGTCAACGAGATCACAGCGGATTTGGTCGCGCTCGACTCCGCGGAACGGGTAGCGATGCAGGGTCGTTTCAACACAGCGCGCGATTGAGCAGCGCTCGGCCCCTTGATTGAAGCCGCCGGTAAAACGCGCATTGACGAGTAACATGTCGATCACCGAATTCGACAGCAAAGCCTCTTGTTCGATCCGTTCAAGCACGCCGTGCATCGACGACAGATGCGCGAAGCGGATTTTCGGAATGTGAAGGCCGCTGCGCTGCGCGAGGTCGTAGCTGGCGAGCAGCTGAGGCAGAAAGCGGCTTAGTCCCGCTGCGCCGGCACGGATCGCCAGGAGCGGCGTGCGAAGCTCATGCGCGACGCTGCCCGCGGTGGCGACCATCGCGCGCTCTTGCTCGAATCGAATGCGTGCCGTGTCGTAGTTGGCTACGGCACCGATGAGGATCGCGAACGCAAGGATAGCGAGATGCGAGAAATATGGCGTATCGAGATGAACCGGCGTCGTAGTCAGGCAATAGGCGACGACGGCCAAGCCGACGCCCGCGACGAAGCTAAGCAGCAGCATGAGCCAGTCAAGCAGCAGCACCGCCACGAACGCGGCGATCAAGCTGCTCTCGACCCAAACCTGTGAGCCATCATTTTTCAACAACATGAACGTGAAGAAAAATGGCAGAGCATAGAGAATAATGGCGTACCAATAGTAGGGCAGAAACCCGCGCACGACAGCCGGCCAGCGGTGATGAAACAAGACGGGCAGAAAGAGTATCGATCCGATGAGCCGCAGCGATAGATTCTCGTAGCGTTGCGGAAAGACTTCGTGCCAGATGTAGTAATAGAGCGGGAAGCCGATAATGGCGACGATCGCGAACGGACGCAGGCGCCCCTCGACATATTGCATATTGCGCAATGCCGGTTCAAACGCCTTATGGATGCTGCGCTGCAGCGAATTGCTTCGGCGCTGAACGTGCATGCTGCTTCTCTCTCCAAATTTGTGTTTTTGATATGCCTTCAGCCCCATTCGTCCCTCGTCGAAATTTGAAGAATTCAGGCATTGGCAAATATACTGGCTTCCTGCAGTTCCCTCGCCAGCATGCTATCAGCAAAACCTCGCCACAAACGTCCCGCGCGGCTGATTAGTCGGCACCGGCAGAGCTTCTGCCTCGGCCGACGAGTGTTGTTGCCGATTGATTTTAGAAGCCAGCGGCGTTTTTACCCTTCGACCCACTTTAGCGTGGGTATCTCGATGGTCGACAGGTTACGCCACGGTCCCGGCGAATGCCAAGCTGCGTGAGGATTAGTTAACACACTCGTATTGACATAGATCGGCAGCTTCGCGGCCAGGCTTGCCACACGTGGCCACGATGGCGCTACCCGGTCAGCTTCGTTTCCTTGTCCGCATACTCGCCCGGCAGGCAGGCGCAGCCGCGTTGCGCTTGCCAGTGCGCGTGTCCGCGATCGTCTGCAGGCGCTCATGAATATGCGAAGCTTCGCATATTGCAGAGTTTTTTTGGTTAGCGGTCGCGGCAACACTTGAAGTAGCTGAAGGTCGATTCGGTCTGCGTGAAGTGCAGCATCATCAGTCGGATCGTCGCGTCGTCCACATACACCAGCAGCGTGCAGGCCGGCGTCCGTTCCTCGAACCATCGATGATCGCTGCCAGTCGATCTGGCTCGACTCGCCCAAGCACGCCCGGCGCACCCTCGGCTGGAAACCTTGGATGGACGCTGCCGGCGCGGAATCCACAGGCCGGAAGCCATCACCAGCGTACGAATCGATCATTGCGCATCCAAAGACACTCGCCGTCACAAATGACAAACACATCGCCATTAATCAATGGCATGACAACAAAAACAACAGCAACAATCAAATCGAATATTTAATGAAGTAAATTATGGCCGTCGTTGTCGCTCCGCTCCACATCAGCCGTTCCGCTCGAGCAGCGCCCCGCCCCGTGCCCCCTCCCCCCAAGCGCACTTCGCCAGCGCGATGTCACCGATGCCGCCCAATCGACCGACAAGATCATTTCATATTTCTCACCAAATCCCGACTTGATTAACATCGAAATAATAAAAAATTAATCCATCAGAAAATATCTTGTAATTACAAAAACGACCTTCTAGCATGCCCCTGCGGTTCGCGACATGTCTCATATCAAAGTTTGTCCTTGATGCATTCCTCGAAAATCACGCTTTTATTCATAATCTGGGGGATTACATGAAGAAACTGTCTCGTCTGCTGTCCATCACCGCGATTACCCTCGCCAGTCTCAGCGCTTTTGCCCAAGCCGGCGACCAGCCGGCCGCGGTCGACAGGGCGCTGCAACTGATCCAGCAGAACCCGTCCGCCTTCAGCCTGGCTACCGGCAGCGCCGCTCGCACCTTGAAGTTCGCGGCGCCGCAGGCGAGCGCGCCGACGGACGGCGACCAGTTCCAGGTACGCGACGTGATCGTCGATCCCGACGGCACCGAACACGTGCGCTTCGACCGCTTCTACGCGGGTCTGCCCGTAATCGGCGGCGACGTCGTCGTCCATTCGAACCAGGGGCAGCTGAAGCAAGCGAGCCTGACCCAGCCCGCGCCGATCGATCTCGCCGGCAAGATCGGCAAGGTCGGCGACCGCTTCGTGGTGCGCAACGCGCCCGACGTGGGCGCGGCCAGGGTCAAGCGCATCGCGGCCGCGCGTTTCAACTCGGACGTGCGCCGCATCGATGACGCGGAGCTCGTCGTGTTCGCGCGCGACGTCACGCCGACGCTGGCCTACGCGGTGGGCGTATACGGCAAGGCGACCGACGCGCACGGCGACGCCGTGCTGTACTACGTCGACGCGCGCACGGGCACCGTGCTCGACGCGCAGGACCTGATCAAGACCGCCGCCGCGACCGGCACCGGCCGCTCGCTGTACTACGGCAACCTGACGCTGACCACCGACCAGACCGGCACGAACGCGTACCGGATGCTCGATCCGACCCGCGGCAGCGGCTCCGTCTACGACGGCCGCGGGCTGATCGCGGAGGACGTCGAGCAAGCGACCGACCTGCCGATCTTCACGAGCAGCACGAACGTGTGGGGCAACAGTTCGACCACCGACCGGCAAACCGTCGCCGCCGACATCGACTACGGCCTCGCGTTGACTTGGGACTACTACAGGACTACGCACAACCGTAACGGCATCTTCAACGACGGGCGCGGCGTGAAGAGTTTCGCGCACGTGGTGTTCGACACCGGCAGCGGCACGACCGGCGCGAACGCGGCATGGATGCCGTCGCACATCATGGTGTACGGCGACGGCCAGTCGGGCACGAGCCTGCCGAAGCCGGTCGTATCGGTCGACGTGGCCGGGCACGAGATGAGCCACGGCGTGACCGAGGCCACCGCCAACCTGAACTATTCGAGCGACGCGGGCGGCCTGAACGAATCGACGTCCGACATCTTCGGCACGCTCGTGAAGTTCTACGCGAACAATCCGAACGATCCCGGCAACTACGTGATCGGCGCGCGCGTGGTGAGCGGCGGCCTGCGCAAGATGTACAAGCAGGACCTCGATGGCCGCTCGTTCAGTTGCTATCCGTCCGGCGGTTTCTCGTGGTCGAATCCGCGTCACGATCCGCACTTCACGTCGGGCGTGGGCAACCGCTTCTTCTACCTGCTGTCGGAAGGCCCGGCGGTGCCGTCGACCGACACCGGCCTGTCGAGGACGCAGCTGGTCTGCAACGGCGACACGACCTTCAGCGGCCTGGGCCGCGAGAAGGCCGGCAAGATCTGGTACCGGACGCTGACCGTGTACCTGAACGCCAACTCGAGCTACCCGAGCGCGCGGCGTGCGTCGATCCAGGCGGCGAACGACCTGTATGGAGCGAACTCGGCCGAGAGCGCAACGGTCGCGCGCGCATGGAGTGCGGTCGGGGTGAATTGATCGCGCTTGGGTGGGCGTATTGAACGCCGGAAGGTCGCGTGGCGGTCCTTCGCTTCGGAGGAAAGCGAACCGATCGAGCTCACGCGGCGCTCGGGCATGAGCAAGGCACGTGTCGATCAGCCGCCTGCGATTGCAGGCGGCCGATTGGCTTCGGACTCGGCCCGACGCTGATTGCGCTCGTCGCCGATCGCGTGTTCGGCCATCCGATGATGATCGGCAACGCGATCGGCATCATCTGCATGATCGCGGCCGCGCTCGCCATCGAAGCTGCGGTTGACGAAATTCGGCGCACAAGCCGAAACGGTGCACCGTCGAAGGCAACGCACCCCAAACGGGAAGCCATATAACGAAAAGCTTTCCATCAAACCCTATGCACGGATTCGAACAGGTTCAGTCCAAATTTGCATGCTGTTTGTGAGCGGAATTACGGCTGAATACTTTCGTGTCTGACCGTGCCCCTCGCCGTTGCCGGCGAGCCGCGACCAGGACGCCCGACGTGTCTCCACGCGTCGTGGTCGCAGGTGCCGGTGGGTCCTGATCGTCACGCGATCCGGATGAAAGCGATCACGCAAATGCAAGAGGGTGCAGCCATGGCATCGATTCCTGAACCGTCGCCGACCGGCGAAACCAACAAACGCAGCTGGCTCGAATCCCACGAGGCCGGCTATCACAAGACGCTCGGCAATCGACAGGTACAGATGATCGCGATCGGCGGTGCGATCGGCACGGGGCTTTTCCTCGGGGCCGGCGCGCGACTGCAGGCTGCGGGGCCGTCGCTCGCTATCGTCTACCTGGTGTGCGGCGTGTTTTCGTTCCTGATCCTGCGTGCGCTCGGCGAGCTGGTGATGCACCGGCCGAGCAGCGGCAGCTTCGTGTCGTACGCGCGCGAATTCCTCGGCGAGAAAGCGTCTTTCGTCGCGGGCTGGATGTATTTCCTGAACTGGGCAATGACCGGCATCGTCGACATCACCGCGGTCGCGCTCTACATGCATTACTGGACGCCGTTCGCCGGTATTCCGCAATGGATCTTCGCGTTGATCGCGCTCTGCATCGTCGCCACCATGAATCTGATCGGCGTGAAGTGGTTCGCCGAAATGGAGTTCTGGTTTGCGTTGATCAAGGTCGCTGCGATCGTGCTGTTTCTCGGCATCGGCTCCGTGATCCTGGGCACCGGCGGACACGTCGCGGGCCATGACACGGGCATGCACCTGATCACCGACAACGGCGGTTTCTTCCCGCACGGACTGATGCCGGCGCTCGTGCTGGTGCAGGGCGTGGTGTTCGCGTTCGCGGGCGTCGAACTGGTCGGCACGGCCGCAGGCGAATGCAAGGATGCGCGCAAGGTGCTGCCGCGCGCGATCAACAGCGTGATTTGGCGCATTGCGATCTTTTACGTCGCGTCGGTCGTCCTGCTCGTCTGCCTGCTGCCCTGGAGCGCGTACAAGGCAGGGCAAAGCCCGTTCGTCACGTTCTTCGGCGCGCTCGGCGTTCCCGGTATCGGCTCGGTGATGAATCTGGTGGTTTTGACGGCGGCGCTGTCGAGTCTCAACTCGGGGCTGTATTCGACCGGGCGCGTGCTGCGTTCGCTGTCGATGGGCGGCTCGGCGCCTGCGTTCCTCGGGCGGATGAGCGCGCAATCCGTGCCGTACGCGGGCATTCTCGTGACGGTCGCGATCTACGTGATCGGCGTGCTGCTCAACTATCTCGTGCCGTCGAGCGTGTTCGAGATCGTGCTGAACATCGCGTCGCTCGGCATCATCAGCACGTGGGGGTTCATCATCGTCTGCCAGATGAAATTCCGGGCAGCCGTCAAACGCGGCGAAGTGGACGACGTGCCGTTCAGGATGCCCGGCGCGCCGGTGACGTCGTGGCTCACGCTGCTGTTCCTGCTCGGCGTGCTGGTATTGATGGCATTCAACTACCCGAACGGCACGTGGACGATCGCGTCGATTCCGCTGGTCGCACTGCTGCTCGTCGCCGGCTGGAAGTGGTTAAGCGGCCGCGCGCGCCGTGCGTCGCTCAAACCGACGATTCCGTCGGTCACGCTCACGCAGAGCGTCCTCGAAAAGGGCGACGACTAGGCGACGCCCGATAGCGGGTGGCGGCCGGCCCTAGATCGGCGGCCACCCCGCACGGCTCAGGGTAATCCCACGACACCGTTTGACGAAATGCTGGCGGGAGAGCAGGTTCGCCCGCGCTACTCGCAAGTCAAGACGCGGCTCGACACGCAGAATCCCGCGAGCCTCGCCCGGAAATCCCACGACGGGGAGGACATGTTCCGCAAGGCGGAACCAAAACGCGTCAGTGGCGCCCGGCACAGCGACTCCGCCCTCCTGCGACACCAACATTTATTGTCCGCACTACACTGCACTTAGCCCCTGCCGCCGTTCAACGCCGCCATGTCCGCCACCGCCCTGCAATTCGCGCTGCTCGCCAAGCAGCAGGAAATCGCGTCGCTGCGCCGCGTGGCCGAACAGATCGAGCTGATCGACCTGCTCGGCCGCCTGATCCACGCGCTGCAGCGCGAGCGCGGCGCGACCAGCATCTATCTGGCGTCGCTCGGCAAGCGTTTTGTCGCGGAACGCGCGGCGGCACGCGACGAATCCGCACCGCTCGTCGCGCAGCTGCGCGAGCGCCTGGATCTGGAACTCGCGCCCGCGCGCGGCTCGACCTCGCGCCTGCTGTCGCTGATCGCATGGGTGCTGCTCGACCTGGAATCGCTGGATGCGCTGCGGGAACGGATCGACCGCATCGCGCTGTCCGCGCCGGACTCCGTCCAGGCGTTCAGCACCGTGATCGGCGGCCTGGTGGAGCTGATTTTCCAGCTCGCCGACAGCGCGGCGGATCCGTCGGTATCGCGCATGCTGATCGCGCTCGTCCACGTCGTCGAAGGCAAGGAGGAAGCGGGGCAGGAACGCGCCGTCGGCGCGCACATGTTCGCGGCAGGCGCGTTTTCGGCGGACCAGCAGCAGCGCCTGCTGTATCTGATCGCGGCGCAGGAGCGCAGTCTCGAAGTCTTTGCGAATTTCGCGAGCGCCGAGCAAAACGCATGGCGGGAGACGCGCATGACGGGGCCGCACGTGGCGGCGCTCGAGAAGCTGCGACGCATACTGTGCACGGCGCAGGCCGGCGACACGCTCGATGCGGGCCTGAG
Organism: Burkholderia sp. LFS061; assembly: GCF_047978125.1. NCBI lineage: Bacteria > Pseudomonadati > Pseudomonadota > Betaproteobacteria > Burkholderiales > Burkholderiaceae > Burkholderia > Burkholderia sp. LFS061. The sequence goes on from NZ_JBFPFS010000005.1 coordinate 166,174, forward strand.
CGAAGCCTGGTTCGACGCCGCAAGCGCCCGCATCGACGATCTCTGGCACCTTCAGATCGCGCTGACGCTGCAGGTGCAGGAAACGTGCGACGCGCGGATCGACGACGCGCATCGGACGCTGCGCGACTCCGAGCGCCTGATGGCGCAATTGCGGAACAACCCGCCGCCGCATATCCAGGCGCTCGCCCATTTCTTCGCCGGCGATCCGCTGTCGGCGCGCGCGGCGGTTCACGAACTGCCGGAGCGCCTCTCCGGCGCCGATTCGTCGACGCTCGCCAGCCTCAAATCCCTGCTGGAATCGCAATCCGCGCGACTGGCCGGCGCGGAGGTCGAACTCGACGCCGCACGTCGTGCACTTTACGAACGCAAGCTCGTGCAGCGCGCGAAAAACACGCTGATGACACGCTTCAAGCTGCGGGAGGACGAGGCGTACCGGATGCTGCAGAAAGCGTCGATGGACCGCAACCGGCCGCTTGCCGATATCGCGGAAGACGCGCTGACGTCGCCCGAGCGATTCGTCGACGAGCACGCGCAGCCCGCCGCGCGGCGACGTGCGCAGCGAAGCGCGCCGAAGGCACCGCGCGACGACGGCACGACCTGACCTGTCCGGAGCGCGCGCCGCGCCACGCACCGCGGTAGCGCCCACAGCGCGTGCAGGAGGCGCGAATTGCACCGCGCGAGTGCGATTCGCGGCGATCGGCTCGCGAGCACCGCCCCCGGCATGTCGCGCCCCGCCTGCCTGCATCGCGATTTCCCCGCCACTGGTATGAAAGTTGCGAACAACACGTTCGTCGGGCTAATGGCGGCCTGACGGTCGCGCCATGTCGAACCATGGCGGACGATCCCGTGGATAACAGCGTCCGCGCCGGGCACTCGCATGTCGAGCGAGTGCCCGGCGCGGTTTTTTTTGCCCGTCCAACCTTACGAGCGCACACCATGGCCTACCTCACGCCCAACGAGTTCGTCACCAAGATGGTCGACGCCGGCGAATCGAAACTGTCGATGTCGACCCGCGATACGCTGATCCGCGCGTACATGGCGGGCGCGATCCTCGCGCTCGCGGCCGCGTTCGCGGTCAGCATCACGATCAACACCGGCAACGCGCTGGTCGGTTCGCTGCTGTTTCCGGTCGGATTCTGCATGCTGTACCTGCTCGGCTTCGACCTGCTTACCGGCGTCTTCACGCTCGCGCCGCTCGCGGTGATCGACCGCCGACCCGGCGCGACCTGGGGCGGCGTGTTCCGCAACTGGACGCTGGTGTTCTTCGGCAATTTCGCGGGCGCGCTGACGGTCGCGCTGTTCATGGCGATCATCTTCACGTTCGGCTTTTCGGAAGCGCCGAACGCGATCGGACAGAAGATCGGCGGCATCGGCGAAGCGCGCACGCTCGGCTATGCGGCGCATGGCGCCGCCGGCATGCTTACGCTGTTCGTGCGCGGCGTGATGTGCAACTGGATGGTATCGACCGGCGTGGTCGCCGCGATGATGTCGACGTCCGTTCCCGGCAAGGTGATCGCGATGTGGATGCCGATCCTCGTGTTCTTCTACATGGGCTTCGAGCACTCGGTCGTGAACATGTTCCTGTTCCCTTCCGGCCTGATGCTCGGCGCCCACTTCACGATCGTCGACTATCTGCTGTGGAACGAGATCCCGACGGTGCTCGGCAACCTGGTCGGCGGGCTGCTGTTCGTCGGCGCCGCGCTGTACAGCACGCACTACAAGACCGCGCCGAAACGCGTGCCCGCTTCGCCGGTAGGCGTCGTCGCGCGCAAGGCCTGATCCACCCACGGCCCCGCGGCAACCCGTGACAGGCCGCCCCGCCGCGTTCGTCGCGCAGCGGGGCGGCGGACGTCATTCGACGTTGTCCGCGACGTCCGTCATCCGGATCATGTGCGGGCGCACCGCGTCTTCGTCCGGCGCCTCGTCCGTCGGCTCCGGATGGATCAGCGCTTCGAGCCGCGCCTTGGTCGCGATGAATTCCGGCGTGTTGAACTGCGAATAACCGCGCGGGCGCGGCACCGGCACCTCGATCAGCTCCTGCACTTTGCCCGGATTGGCCTTCAGCACGAGAATCCGGTCCGCGAGCAAAATCGCCTCGTCGAGATCGTGCGTGATGAACAGCACCGTCACGTCGATGTTGCGCCAGATGTCGAGCAGGTGCGCCTGCATCTTCGCGCGGGTCTGCGCATCGAGCGCGCCGAACGGTTCGTCCATCAGCAGGATGCGCGGCCGGTTCGCGAGCGCGCGCGCGATCGCGACGCGCTGCTTCATCCCGCCCGACAACTGGTGCGGATACACGTCCGCGAAGCGCGTGAGCCCGACGAGATCGAGCCACTGCAGCGCCTCGCGCTCCGCCTCGCCGCTGCTGCTGCCGTTGCGCTTCAGGCCGAACATCACGTTCTTCTTCACGGTCAGCCACGGAAACAGCGTATAGCCCTGGAACACCATCCCGCGATCGGCACCGGGGCCCTGCACGGGCTTGCCGTCGAGCAGCACGTCGCCGCTCGTCTGCGACTCGAGCCCGGCCAGGATGCGGATCAGCGTCGACTTGCCGCAACCGGACGGCCCGATCACGCAGACGAACTCGCGCCGGTGGGTGCGGAAGCTGATGTCGTCGAGCGCGACCACTTCGCCCTGCGGCGACCGGAAGCGCTTGCCGAGATGGCGCACATCGAGGATCACGTCGCGCGCCTTCAGGCGTGCGAAGCGTTCGCTCACGGCGTCTGACTGGAGCAGGTAGTCGGGAAGGCTGTGCGGATTCTGCATGATCGTTTCTTCCGAAAGGATGCGGTAGGTCATCGTCTTCAGCCGTCACGCCTTCAGCGTGCGGTCCCATGGAAACAGCCTGCGGCCGAGCAGCGCGAGCACGATGTCGGTCCCGAGGCCGATGATCCCGATCATCAGGATCGCTGCATAGACGTTGTCGAAATGCTGGTAGCGCGCCTGCTGGCTGATGTACCACGTGATGCCCGAACTGGTGCCGACCAGCTCGGCGACGATCAGGTAGGTCCACGCCCAGCCGAGCAGGATCCGCTGGTCGCGATACAGGTCGGGCAGGATGCCCGGCACGACGACGTGCGCGATCAGCCCCGGCTTCTTCGTACCGAGCGTCAGCGCCGCCTCGAATAGCCCGTACTCGAGCTTGCGCGTGGTGTTCGCGACGATCAGCACCTGCTGGAAGAACGTCCCGATCACGATGATCGCGATCTTCGGCGCATCGTAGATGCCGAGGATCGCCACCATCAGCGCGCCGAATGCCGGTGCGGGCAGATAGCGGAAGAACTCGAAGAACGGCTCCTGCAGCCGCGCGAGCGCACTGAAGGTGCCGCACACGATGCCGATCGGCACGCCGATCGCCGACGAAATCACGAAGCCCCAGAAGATGATGCGGATGCTGTGCCACAGGCTTTCGTGAAGCCATACGCCGTCGCGCGAGGCCGGCGGCGTCGTGAACGCCGTGTAGAACGCGCGCAGCACCTGATGCGGCGCGGGCAGGTATACGGGGTTCGCGCGCTCGCCTTCGGGCACGGCCGCGTGCGTCGCGCGCGCGTGCGCGAGCTCGTCGTCGAACACGTCGCGGTCGATCTGCATGCCGGGCTGGAAATAATCGACGCTGCCGGGGTTCGTGATGCGCACCTGCGGATGCCAGGCGAACGGCACGTAGCTGAGCACGCACCAGACGGCGAGCGGCAGCAGGAAGGACGCGACGCCGAGCGTCCACTTGCCGCGGGTCGACAGCTCGCGGCGCACCGCGAGCCAGTCGGTCGTATTGCGGGTCACTGACATGGTGAATCTCCGTATCGTGTTGCTTGCCGGTCGCGGGCGACCGGGCGTTCAGCGCGGCGCGCCGTTCGCACGGTAGGCACGCCAGCCGCCGAAGCGCGTGATGTCCACGGCGCCGTCGAGCGCGGCGGGTTCGCATAGAAAGCCCTGCACCTGCGCGCCGTCCGCGAGCGTCAGCGTGCCGATGCCGAGCGGCGCGCCGATGCCGGCGACGAAGCTGCCGTAGGCCGCGACCGGCATCTCCCAGATCTCGACCGCGATCGCCGCGCCGTCCTCCGGCACGCGCACGAGGCCCGGCTTCGCGACGCCGCCCGACACGGCCGCGCTCAGCGCGTAGAGGCGATAGGCGGGCGCGGTGGTCGTCGCGGCGACGAAGCGCGCGCCGCGCTGCGTGAGCTGCCCGTTCAGCGGCTCGCCACGCAGATGCGCGCCGACCACGGCCACGCGCACGACGCCCGCCGGCGCGGCGAGCGGGCACGTGGCGGTGACGTCGCCCTCGCCAGCCTGCGCAGCACCCCACGCGTCGGCCAGATCGAGCAGCATCGCGTCGTCGTGCGCACGGCCGACGAACGTGATGCCGAACGGCAAACCCGCATGCGGACCGGTCTCGCAGAGGCCCGCCGGCACCGCGATCGCGGACAGGTCGAGCAGGTTCACGAAGTTCGTGTAATAGCCGAAGCGCGCGTTGACGCCGATCGGATCGGCTTCCAGTTCGTCGACGGTCGCGGTCATCGCCGACGTCGGCATCACGATCGCGTCGATATCGTCCCAGGCGCGGGCCGCGTCGACGCGCAGCGCGGCGAGCCGGTCGAACGCCGCGAACGCGTCGGCGGCGCTGAACCGCGCCGCGCCGCCGACGATCTCGCGTATCACCGGATGCAGCGCGTCGGGCCGCTCCGCGAAGAACGCGCCGATCGCAGCGAGCCGCTCGGCGACCCACGGCCCTTCGTACAGCAGCCGCGCGGTCGCGAGGAATGCGCTGAAATCGATCTCGACGATTCGTGCGCCGGTCGCACGCAGGCGTTCGATGGCCGTCTGCCACGCGGCCCGATACGATGCGTCGCCGAAGAACTCGAGCTGATCGGCGCGCGGCACGCCGAAGCGCATGCCGGCGAGCGGCCGGGCGTGCCGCGCATGGCTGCCGTCCGCGTCGAGCAACGGCTGCCACGCGCGTCCGTACGGATCGCCGTCCGTGACGCCGTGCGCAACGGCGAACACCGCGCGCGCGTCGCCCGGCGCATGCGCGAACAGCGACACGCAGTCGAGCGACCGGCAGGCCGGCACCACGCCGAGCGTGCTCAGCACGCCCTTGGTCGGCTTGAGCCCGACGAGCCCGTGAAACGCGGCCGGCACGCGGCCCGATCCGGCCGTGTCGGTGCCGAGCGCGAACGCGGCGACGCCGAGCGCGACGGCCACGGCCGATCCCGAACTCGATCCGCCCGACGCATAACGCGGATCGAGCGCATTGCGGCACGCGCCGTACGGCGAGCGCTGCCCGGACAGCCCCGTCGCGAACTGGTCGAGGTTGGTCTTGCCGATCGGGATCGCGCCGGCGGCGATCAATCTCTCGACGACCGGCGCGCTGCGCGACGGCACATACGCGTAAGCAGGACACGCCGCCGTCGTCGGGATGCCGGCCAGGTCGATGTTGTCCTTGATCGCGAACGGCACGCCATACAGCGGCAACGCGGCGATGTCGCGTCCGGCCAGCGCATCCGCGTAGCGCGTCATTTCGTCGTGCGTCAGCGGCCGGATCCACGCATGGTGCGGATCGCCCGCGTCGAAGTGCGCGGCGATCGCATCGACGAGCGCATGCGGCGTCAGGCTGCCGGCCTCGTACCGCGCGCGCAGCGCGGCGATCGAGCGCAGGTCGGGTAGCGGATGACGATCGAAGGGCTTCATGCGACCTCCTCGGCCGCGCCGGCCTTCATCACCATCAGCCGCTGCCCGGCGACAACCGCCGCGCCCGGCACGCAATCGACCGCCTCGATCACGCCGTCTTCCATCGCCACCACGGACACCTCCATCTTCATCGATTCGAGAATCGCGACGACCTGCCCCTCGGTCACCCGCGCGCCGGTTTCGACCAGCACCTTCCATACGCTGCCCGACACGTCGGCGGTAATGCCGCGCTGTGCGTCGGCGAGCGTGTCGCCGGCCGCCGCCGTACCGGCACCGGCATCGCCCTGCCCGGCTTCGCCTGCAAATTCGGCGTGGCCGGCGGCCCGCCAGCGCTCGCGCTCGTCATCGAACGCGGCCTGCTGCATCGTCTTGAACGCGGCGATCGAGTCGGCTTCGTCGCGCAGGAAGCGGTTGTACGCGCCGAGATCGAACACGGATTCCTCGATCTTCAGTTCGGCACGGCCCGCGATGAAATCCGCGCGCAGTTCCGCCAGCTCGGCTTCGCCGACCTCGTAGAAACGGATCTCGTCGAAGAAGCGCAGCAGCCACGGCTTGCCGGGCTCGAACGCGCGCGTCGTCCGGTGACGGTTCCACATCTGCACCGTACGGCCGACGAACTGATAGCCGCCGGGCCCTTCCATTCCGTACACGCACAGGTACGCGCCGCCGATGCCGACCGCGTTCTCCGGCGTCCACGTGCGCGCCGGGTTGTACTTGGTCGTCACGAGCCGGTGCCGAGGATCGAGCGGCGTCGCGACGGGCGCGCCGAGATAGACGTCGCCGAGCCCCATCACCAGATAACGCGCGTCGAACACGATGCGCTTCACGTCGTCGATGCTGTCGAGGCCGTTGATCCGGCGGATGAACTCGATATTGCTCGGGCACCACGGCGCATCCGGCCGCACCGACTGCATGTAGCGCTCGATCGCGACGCGCGTCGACGGGTCGTCCCACGACAACGGCAGATGCACGATCCGGTTCGGCACGCGCATGTCGGCGACGTCGGGCAACTCGCGCTCGGCCGCCTGCAGATGCGCGAGCAGCACATCGAGCGGCAGCGCGTGCGCATCGAAATGCACCTGCAGCGAACGAATGCCGGGCGTGAGGTCGAGCATGCCGGGCAGCCGGTGCGCATCGAGCCAGCACATCAGCGCGTGCACGCGAAAACGCAGGTTCAGGTCGAGCACGAGCGGGCCGTATTCGATCAGCACGTTGCGGTCGCCCGAACGCCGGTAGACGACGCCGATGCCGTTGCCGGCCGCCGGATCGCGGTACAGCACGCAGTCGTTCGGTGCAGCCGCGTTCGACAAGGAAGCCGGTGCCGGCGATGCGCGCTCGGGAGCCGCCGCCACGCGCGCGAACTGCACGGTGTCGCCCGGCCGCAACTGCCCGAGCTTCCACAGCTCGTCGCGCACGACCGTCACCGGACACACGAAGCCGCCGAGGCTCGGCCCGTCGGGTCCGAGTATCACCGGCATGTCGCCGGTGAAATCGACCGCGCCGATCGCATACGCGTTGTCGTGGATGTTCGACGGATGCAGGCCCGCCTCGCCGCCGTCCGCGCGCGCCCATTGCGGCTTCGGGCCGATCAGCCGCACGCCCGTGCGGCTCGAGTTGTAATGGACCGTCCAGCGCGTGTCGTACAGCATCGCGATGTCGTCCGCCGTGAAGAAATCCGGCGCGCCGTGCGGGCCGTCGAGCACGCCGAGCGTCCATGCGTGCGTCAGCGCGGGCCGGTCGGCTTCGGCGAGCGCCGCGCCGGCTTCGCCGCGCCCCGCGTCCGCATGCAGGTGCAGCACGTCGCCCTTGCGCAGCGCGCGGCCCGCGTGGCCGCCGAACTGGCCGAGCGTGAAGGTCGCCTTGCTGCCCAGATAATCGGGCACCTGCAGCCCGCCCTTCACCGCGAGACACGCGCGCACGCCGGCGCCCGTCACGCCGCCCAGCTTCAGCACCGCGCCGGGCGCCGCGCGCAGCACCTGCCAGAACGGCGCGGGTGCGCCGTCGAGCGTCGCCGCGAGCGGCGCGCCGCCGAGCACGAACAGCGTGTCGGCGTTGAAGCGCAGCGTCGCGCCGACCATCGTGAACTCGAGGCCGGCGGCGTCATGCGGATTGCCGAGCAGCGCATTCGCGAGATCGAACGCGCGGTCGTCCATCGGACCGGACGGCGGCACGCCGACGGCCCAGTAGCCGACACGGCCCGGCGTCTGCTGCACGGTCGTCTGCACGCCGCCGTCGAGCACGTCGATCGTGTGCGGTGCGAATGCGAAACGCGACAGGAACGCGGTCGTTTGCGCACCGCGCGCGAACGTGTCGGAACCGGCGATCGCACGCAGGTAGTCGAGATTGGTCTCGATCCCGTACAACTCGGTGGCGGCCAGCGCGTCGCGCAATGCCGCGAGCGCATCGCGGCGCGTGTCGCCGCGCACGATCAGTTTCGCGAGCAGCGGATCGTAATACGCGCTGACCTCGGTGCCCGCGTCGATCCACGTATCGACGCGCACCGCGTCCGGAAACGCGACATGCGTGAGCACGCCCGCGCTGGGCCGGAACTGCTGGTGCGGGTCTTCCGCATAGAGCCGCACCTGGATGCTCGCGCCGCGCGGCGCGACGGCGAGCGTATCGAGCGGCGGCAGGTCGCCTTCGGCCTGCAGGATCATCCATTCGACGAGATCGATGCCGGTCACGGCTTCCGTCACGCAATGCTCGACCTGCAGCCGCGTATTCACCTCGAGAAAATAGCAGCGGCGCTCGCGCGCATCGAACACGAACTCGACCGTGCCGGCCGACGCATAGGCAACCGCGCGCGCGAGCCGCACCGCGCTCGCGTGCAGCGCGGCGCGCTCGCCGTCGGCGAGGTCCGGCGCGGGCGTTTCCTCGATCACCTTCTGGTTGCGCCGCTGCACCGAGCAGTCGCGCTCGCCGAGCGCGATCACGCCGCCGCGCCCGTCGCCGAAGATCTGCACCTCGATGTGCCGCGCGTGCTCGACGAACTTCTCGAGATAGACGCCCGCATGCGCGAAGTTCGCGCTGCCGAGCCGCACGACGGATTCGAACGCCGCCGCGAGCTGCGCGGCGTCGCGGCACAACGACATGCCGATGCCGCCGCCGCCCGCCGTGCTCTTCAGCATCACCGGATAGCCGATCGCATCGGCTTCGGCGAGCGCCGTCGCGACATCCGCGAGCAGCCCGGTGCCCGGGAGCAGCGCGACGTCGTGCGTGCGCGCCAACTCGCGCGCGGTGTGCTTGAGGCCGAACGCGCGCATCTGCGCGCCGCTCGGCCCGATGAAGCGCAGGCCGGCGGCCTCGCATGCATCGGCGAACTCGGCGTTCTCCGACAGGAAGCCGTAGCCGGGATGCACGGCTTGCGCACCGGTCGCGCGCGCCGCGGCGAGGATCGCGGCGACGTTCAGGTAGCTGTCGGCCGCCGGCGCGGCGCCGACGCAGACGGCTTCGTCGGCGATCGACACGTGGCGCGCATCGCGATCGGCTTCCGAGTAGATCGCGACCGACGCGATGCCGAGTCGCTTCAGCGTGCGGATGACGCGGCAGGCGATTTCACCGCGGTTCGCGACGAGGACTTTGGCGAATCTCATTGCGGTCCCCAGATCGTCAGCCGCACCGGCGTCGGGTTATAGCCGTTGCACGGGTTGTTGAGCTGCGGGCAGTTCGAGATCAGCACCGTGACGTCCATCTCCGCGCGCATCTCGACATACTTGCCGGGCGCGGAAATGCCGTCCTCGAACGTCAGCCCGCCGAGCGGCGTGACCGGCACGTTCATGAAGAAATTGACGTTGCCGACGAGATCGCGCTTGGTCAGCCGCGCGCCGGTGCCGCATGCGCAATGCGCGATCGCGTTGAGGAAGCTGTCGCGGCAGTTATGCATGTGGCGCTTGTCGAGCGCGTAGCGCACCGTGTTGCTCTCGGCCGCACACGCGCCGCCGAGCGTGTCGTGGCGGCCGCAGGTGTCCGCAACGATCGTCACCATCGGGTTGCCGAGACTGGACAGCAGCACGCTGCCCGCGCTCAAGTACAGGTTGCGCTGCTCGCGGATCGTGTCCTGCGCGCTGTAGCGCTCGTCGGGTGCGTCGGTGCGATAGAACAGCGTATCGACGGCCTGGTTGCCTTCGAGATCGAGAATGCGCAGCACCTGCCCGCGCTTCACGTCGTGCAGCCATGGTTCGCCGGCGTTCAGCGTGGTGTCGTAGATCGCGTGCCGCGGGTCGAGGCGGCTTTCGATGATCGGCATGTCGGGTCTCCTTACGCGAACAGTCGGTCGGTGTTGACGAAGCCGCGCGTGTTCTCCGCGCACGCGGTGCGGCACGGATCGTCGTCCGGCGCGGCACCGTCGGCGGGATACGCGCGGTATGCGATCAGCTTCACGGGTTTCGGCGCATAGGCCGGCTGCGGATCAAGCGGATGCGGCGCGGTCGAAAACGCGGCGAGCGTGTTCATCTCGAAGCGCAGGTCGAACGCGCTGCCGGCCGGCGAGTGGCCCGCGACGAAGTCGAGCGACCCATCGTCGCGCGGCGCGAGCTTGCTGAAGAAATTGACGTTCGCGACGAGGTCGCGCGCGGACAGCCCGTATTTCGCGAGTTCGAGCACGAGGCTGTCGCGGCCGTTGCGGATCATCGCGTTGCGATCGGCCTGATACGACGACGGGCCGTACTTGCGCGCGAACAGCCGCGCATCGCCGATGCCGCCGAGCGGATCGTGCCAGCCGAGCGTATCGGCCGTGATCGATGCGATCACGCGGCCCATGTCCGTATACAGCGCGTGGCCGCGCGTCAGGTGCGCGGTGTGCTGCGCCTTCAGCGTATCGGCCATGTTGTAGCGTTCGAGCGGATCTTCGTGACGATGAAACACGGCGGACAGGTTCGCGCCGCCGTCGAGATCGACGACGCGCAGCGCGAGACCGCGGCGCAGGATGCCGGACCAGTGGGTTCCGGCGGGAACGACCGTTTCCCACACGACGTGCGGCAACGGGGCAAGCGGGGCTTGGGGGCTCGGCGACATGGCGGCTCCTCGGATCGGTTGGACAAAAGGCGTGAGAGGGCGACCGAACGACATCGCGACCTCCCGGGCTTTTGTCCCTCCGTGGAGCCTCGCCGGATCCTCGCAACAAGGCAGGCGGCAAGACCGGATTGCTCTCGGACCAGGCATCGCACGGCGTGTGACGCCGCGCGACCGGAACCCTAGCGATCCTGAAGATGATGCAAATTGCTTCGCACCTCTCGGACGACGAATAAGCGAGTTGCATGCCAGCGCGTGCATCCGAGCACGCGCGGCCCCGTTCGGCGGGGCATGGGACGGCGAACGGCACGCCATGCACGCGCATCGGCCCGCCCTCCCGTTGGGCAGCGTGCGCACCACTCGAACGCGGCCGGCACCAGCGCGGGGCAGCGTTACGCACGCGCACCGCGTGCGATCGCAATGGCACGGCCATTGCTGAATACGCACACCGTCACTCTGTCCACCGATCGCTCATGAACAAACTCGACCTGCTTCGGCGCGCGCTGGCCGCGCTCTTCTCCGCGCGTTTCATCGAACTGCAGCGTGCCGCGCGCCGTCGCTGAGCGGCGCGTTTCCGACACACGTCAGCCGCCGGTTCACACCGCTGGCATGCTTCTCGCTCGCTCCGATGCCGAGAGGTGCGGCGGTGTCGCATCTTAGGGATGCTAGGGTTCCGGTTCGTCGAACGTCTGGTCCGAGAGCAGCCCGGCGTCGGTGCGTACGGTCGTCGGACCGCGCGCGCATGGCGCTACACGGCGGGACAAAAGCCCGGGAGATTGGCGATGGCGACGGCCGTCGCGCCTCTCCGTGGCCGGTCGTTCGTCCCGCATCCGCAGGAACCGGTCACGCGGCCGGATCGCGCATGGGCGCGACCCGTGCCGACGATCCCGATCCCGGTCTCCTGGAGAAAACGATGACCCGCCTCGCCTCGCCGTTCCGCCGCCTGCTGTCCTCCCGGCACCTCCGTTCCGTCCGCCATGCGCTCGCCGCCGTCGCCGTCACGACGTCGCTGTTCGCCGCGCCCGCCGCGCATGCGGCCCCGCCGCTGAAAATCGGCTACAGCGACTGGCCCGGCTGGGTCGCGTTCCAGGTCGCGCTCGACAAGGGCTGGTTCAAGGAAGCCGGCGTCGACGTCGATTTCGAATGGTTCGATTACTCGGCGTCGCTCGACGCATTCTCCGCGGGCAAGCTCGATGCGGTCGCGGTCACCAACGGCGATGCGCTCGTCACGGGCGCGTCCGGCGCGAAGAACGTGATGATCCTGCTCACCGACTATTCGGCGGGCAACGACATGATCATCGCGAAGCCGCCGCTGCGGACCGTCGAAGGCCTGAAGGGCAGGAAGGTCGGCGTCGAGCTCGGGCTCGTCGATCACCTGCTGCTCGAAACCGCGCTGCAGAAGCACGGGCTGAAGGACGGCGACGTCACGCTCGTCAACGCGAAGACCAACGAACTGCCGCAGGTGCTCGGCGCGTCGTCCGACATCGCGGCGGTCGCGGCGTGGCAGCCGAACGCCGGCGAGGCGCTGAAACGCGCGCCGGGTGCGCGCGCGATCTTCACGTCGGCGGATGCGCCGGGGCTGATCTACGACGCGATCACGGTGACGCCGACCAGCCTCGCCGCGCGCCGGGCCGACTGGGCGAAGGTCGTCAAGGTCTGGTATCGCTGCGTGGCCTACATCAACGATCCGAAGACGCAGGCCGACGCGGTGAAGATCATGTCCGCGCGCGTGGGCCTCACGCCGGCGCAATATCTGCCGCTGCTGAAGGGCACGCACCTGCTCGATGCCGCTGCAGCGAAGCAGGCGTTCCGCAAGGGCGACGGGCTCGACTCGATCTACGGATCGACCCGCAACGCGAATGCATTCAATGTGCGCAACGCGGTCTACAAGCAGTCGCAGGATATCGACGCGTATATCGATCCGCGTCTCGTCGAATCGCACTGACGGCGGTGGGCGGGGGCCCGCCCGGAACGATGTCGTTTGTCGATATCGAGCGGCAGCCGCCGGGGTTCGAACGATGCCGAGGATTCCGGCGCAAGCGTGAAGGCGGTGGATTGCCTGGCTAACACCCGGGCGCCTGCCTCGTCGGTCGAGACCGAACGACGCCTGCCCGAAGAGCCGCTCGAGTAGACGCTGCTGATGTTGATACCGCCAGGAAATGCCGCACGCCCATCGACGATCAGAAGCTTGCGGTGATCGCGATGATTCAACGCCCAGGGCTTGCGCGTCGACAACGGATTCACCGGATTGAATTCCAGTACGCATACTCCGGCGGCCCGCAGTCGATAGAAATAGCTGCTGGGCGTGCCGAGTGCACCCACGCTGTCGTAAATCAGGTTCACCTGGACGCCACCGGAGCCGGCGCGTGCGCATCTCGCCGGCTCGTCCCCCAAAGCTACTGCTTGGTCTGCTGACGCTGGTATTCGTCGTATTTCATCTGCATGTACTGCTGCCGATCCATTTCATGCAGTTGTCGCGGATATTGTTCGCTGGCGTCGAACCAGTCGGTCAGGCGTTGCTCCAGTCGCTTGTCGGGCGGGCTGGACAGCGCGCCGAGATACGCAACGATGGCCAGGTAGTAGCGCATCGTGTTGCGCTCCATGAGGCCGCGCATCCCGCCGATGTATTCCGCCTGGGGCGCGGACGGCTCGGCGATGTCGGTGAAGCCGACCTTGCCGCGCCCGAAGGCGGCCAGATAGGTCTTCATCGCAAGACGCCCGATCACGCCGTAACTATAGGCATAGGTCAGATGCAGGAACGTGCGGTCGCCGTCAAGCGCCACCGCTTCCAGCGCGATCCGGTAATCGCGGGTGTTCAATGGTCCCTGGTCCGCATGGAGCTTGACCTGCAAGTATCCCGGACCGGTGGTCGCCGCGTCGTATTCGAATTGCACCCGGTAGGTCGTGCTGAGTTCTTCGGCAACTTCCTTCTTGCTGACGTTCACGATCAGCGTATTGCCGCCGCTGGTGGTGCGGCAATACTTGATGTTGGGGTGCAGGATCAACGCATCGCACCAGTTGGACGGGCCTCGCACAGGGTCATTGAACGCGCCGTTGACCGTCGCGAACGGGTACGCCATCACCGCGTAAACCTCGCCTTTGAGCGTGGAAGACGATTCCTCGGAATCGAGATACAACGGACGCTTGAACTGGTTGTGATCGAGCCGGGGAATCAGCTTCTGGTACGCATCGCGCAAGTTGGCTGCCTCGTCCGCACCGTCCGCAGGCGTCCCGCCCAGGCATGGCAGGGAGCACGCCATCAGCGCCGACGCCATCAGCGCCGCCTTGCGTAGCGGGCGGCTGGTTGGGCTTCCGGCAGACGCACTCATCGTTATGCTCCGGCTCGTGACGGTTGACGGGTTGGGCGGGTCGAACGCGAGACACTTCATGCGTGCCGCGCCGCCGGCGAATGTCGCCGCGCGGCACGGCACGCACGGGCGTCCGTGGCGCCGATACATAGGACGAAAAGCCTTCGCGTGCCCCGTGCCCCTACGTCCCTTCCTGCAATCCGCGATACGCGGGTAACGCCAGGCTGCGGCGATTGTGCCGCGATCGGATGCCGCGGTATTGCGGTGTCCCTGTGTCGCGACTGACGCGGCGATCAATGCGTCTTCTTCGCCTGATTTTTGATTGCTTCCTTGGCGTCGCCATACTTCTTCTGCACTTCGCCGACTGCTTGCTGGACATCGCCTTTGACTTCCTGCTTCGTGTCGCCAGTGGCTCGACCAACCACCTCGTTGACCTTGCCCTTTGCCTTCTCTGCGACACCCTTGACTTGATCCTTGTTCATGATGAATGCTCCGGTCACACCTGCTGGCTGGATAACCTGCCGCCCGTCGAGATCGGCGCGTTGACCGATGCACGCGATACGGCAGAATCTGAAAAAGCAGCAATCGCTCACCGCATACCGCAGTCACGCTGACGCGTGCATGGCGGAAAGCCGGCCGAGCCTCCTGCTGACGTGTCACTACATCGGCGGCGTGTTACCCGAATGAAGCGCCCACCCCCATTGCGAATCCGCCATCGCAGGCCAATGGTCCTTGTCGAATCCGGAGGCGCTCTTCATCCGCTCTTCCGTGGCGTCGAGCCGGAAGCATTTCTCGTCGGTATCCAGGGTGAACGCTCCCCAAGGCACGGCAAAAAGTTTGTCGCCCATCCCGAGAAAGCCGCCACACGACAGCACGACGTACGCAATCCGGCCGCTGCATACGTCCAGCATGATGTCGATAACCTTTCCGATCTCCTTGCCATCGGACGATAGAACCTTGTCGCCAGTCAGCGTGGTGGCCGCCATGACGTTGGGGCCGGCCCCGCCTGTGCTGGTTGCGTGACCGATGATCCGGGCGCCGCTGCTGTTGCTCGGCGGCTGATTGCTGGGAGAAACGAGTGTCATGACCTGCTCCTGTGTTCATTGATCGAAATGCCGGCGCGCGGCGCCGGCTAGCGTGACGGTGCGACGCTCGCGCCGATCCGGCTCTGTTTCGAGCCAGCGCGCCGCGCGCTTCGCCTGCAATCGCCCGCCGTCATGCGGGCCGAAAAACATGCCCGATTCGAGTGTTTCGTGCCGGCATGCGCGCGGGTAGCCGTGACATGCTCACTGCCTGAGCATCGCTTTGAGCGCCATCGTTTCGCGGCCGCGGTATCCGTTGCTGTCGAGGCGATGACATTGGAAGCGCGGCGCATCAACGATGCTCGTCGAGGTGCCCTGCCGAGGGGGTTCGGCGCCGATGCGTGCTCTGTTCGCATAGCGCGCATGAGGCAGGAGAACACTTCCGAACGGGCGCGACATGCGTTCCTGTCAGGTCAACCAACCCTATGCGCGACCAGCCCTGAAGTCGGTACGCTGCCGTACCCATGCGGGAGCGGCTGTGAGGCGATCGCGGCCGCCTATGGCGGCGCTGTCGCGACCTCAAGCGTCGATTGCAAATGGCAAGCCGATTTTCGAAGCATGCGGGCATCGAGAATGGCGAACACACCTCTCTGCCCGTCGAATGCCGGAGTCTCTCCAAATATGTCGGGAACGGTAAATCGGTGACTTAACTGAAGCGATTCAGCGATCCGGGGTTGGAAATCGTGTTGCCAGTCAGCCCCTGTCGATGCACATCGCGAGAAATCATGCCGTCCTCTAGGACCGCGCACATCGCGACGAACAACATGATCGCGATTGCCATAAGGCCGGCGTAGCCGATGATCCTGAGCGTCTTCATTTCGCCTCCTGCCATAAGCGATGGCTGTCGCGATCCGGATCATCTTGCGGCTTCACTGCCGCGGATGAGATCGGCGTCGTTGACCAGCCATCGCGTGACGAGCACGTGAACGAGACGCCCTATCTCAATCCGAAATAGCCGAGGACGAACAGAACGATGACCACGGCTCCAACGAGCCAGACTATGTTGTACATGACAACTCTCCTCGAGCGAGACACTGACCTGCTCAGTTGCGCGACCGGTGGGCCACTGGGCCACACGGACGGAACTTGCAGCGAAACCCGGCGTTCTGCCGCAACAAAGGCTTGCTCGGTCGCGCCAGTTATCGGTTCGAATGCGCGCCTCGCGACCGAGATCCGGGAATCCCGGTGCGCGAAGGACACGCCGTCACGTTCTCGCATGCGGCAGCGCATGTCTGTACGGTAGTAGCCGAAGTGAGGTCCCGATGCGTTCCGTGCGATATGCATTCGCCAACTCCGCTTGAGGGCATCCGTCGCTAGGTATACGAATCCAAGTGGCCGTGACCGCCGGCCGGCTGCGTCAATAGAGCATGCGGCGCTCGTCGACGAGGCACATTCGCGAGGGGTGCCTGGTCCCGCTGCCGTTGCCGTGCCAGGGCTTCCATTTTTATTCTTCCGATTCGCGTCGCGATGTCCGATCGCACACCGCCGACCCCATGCCAGTTAGATGTAACCCGTTGCATGAAGCACGGTGCGAGGGGGAATGGCCCCCCCCGTGAAGCCTCCGTGTTCAATCAGGTTTTTTTGACAGATTCCTTCGCGTCGCCAAGACTCTTTCGGGCCTGGCCGGCCGCTTGCTGGAGATCGCCTTTGACTTCCTGTTTCGTGTTGTGCGTGGCCCGGCCAATGGCTTCATTCACCTTGCCTTTTACCTTCTCCGCAGTTCCCTTGACTTGATCCTTGTTCATGGTAGAGCTCCAATACGTAACTGGTTCGTGGATGACGCAGCGATCTTTTGCCGTCAGGTGATGACACCGTCCGACCGATGGATCGGTATTTGATGAAAATCCTCTGTTGTTCAGATCGTTCGCCCGGCTTGGCGAGTGCGCTTCAGTGTTCCGGCGGACGATTCGTGACAACGTCGCGCGTCGCCAGCCAGTACGGCTGCCGATTGTAGAACTGGTGAAGCGACGACCCCCACTGCTCATCCGCCATCGAGGGCCAATGGTCCTTGTCGAACGCGGGGGCATTTTTTACGTGGTCCGCGGTAACGTCGAGCCGGAAGCATTTTTCGTCCGTATCCAGGGTCAGCGCACTCCACGGGATGGCGTAAAGTTTGCCGCCAATGCCGAGAAAGCCCCCGCTTGACAGCACGGCATAGGCGATCCGACCGCTGCGTACGTCCAGCATGATCTCTGAAATCTTCCCGATGTCCACCCGGTCAGACGTGAAGAGCTTATTGCCCTTGAGCGTATCGGCCTCCATCACGTTGGGGCCCGGTCCCTCGCCGGTCCCGCTGCCGACGATCGAGGCACCTGTATCGCTGGTCGATGGCCGATGGGTCTGGTCTGGTATCGTCATGATTCCCTCCTGGTTCGTTTCTCGGGACGCCGGCGCGGATCGCCGGCTCGC
Organism: Burkholderia sp. LFS061; assembly: GCF_047978125.1. Lineage (NCBI taxonomy): Bacteria > Pseudomonadati > Pseudomonadota > Betaproteobacteria > Burkholderiales > Burkholderiaceae > Burkholderia > Burkholderia sp. LFS061. Next base: position 183,668 of record NZ_JBFPFS010000005.1, read on the forward strand.
CGTGATGGACGGCACATACACCGGTCACGCGATATGCATCGCATGACCGCCGTTCGCGTCGCCCGCCAAATGCCCGCCACTACACGGGCAAAGTCGAGTGTTACGTTCAAGCAGCCTTTCCGCAGCGGCACGCGCTACCGGAGCAGTCGTTGCCCTCCGCCCGGTTCGCAGACCTGTCGTTGACGACGGCATCAGAATTCGCCAGCTGCCGCGGCCGTGATGGCGTCGGGTACACATAATGCCGACGGTTACGTGTCGTACAGGCATCGCATCTCGCCGCTTATCCGTTGCGCGCCCGCCGTTCACGCGGGAGATTCAGGACATTGAAGATGGAGAGCGAACTTGCGCCGGAGGCCTATTTCCCCGCGACAACGAGTTCCCCGGTATTCACATGTCTGACGCCCTTCACGCTTCGGGCAATATTCCTGACATGATCGATCGCATGCTGGCTCGCCAACGAGCCTTTCAGCGTCACCACGCCGTGTGTCGTCATCACGCTCACATCGAAGCCCTTGCTGACGCTGTCCGAAAGAATCCTTGATTTCACCTTGGTGGTGATCCAGCTATCGGACACCGCGCGCTCCGTCTTCGCGACGGCGCCATGTTTGACCGGTGTGCCAGCACCCGTCGGCACCTCGAGGTTGTCACTGACACGCTGAACCCCGTCGACCGACCGGGCCGCCGATTCGGCCACCGACTTCGCATGCAAGCTGCTTACCACCCCGTCGAGTGTGACCACGCCGTCGGCGGTGGTGACGCTGATATCGGATTTTCCGAGACCCTCTTCACCCATCAGTTTGGCTTTAACCTTCGCCGTGATAGCGGTGTCATCGATCGTGGTGCCGACGTTGCTGGCAGTTTTGGATATCGAACTGTCGCCTGTGGCGAAGCAGGTCGTGCCGATGCCCAACCCGGCCACCAGCCCGATCGCAATCAGTGCGGTGCGAATCGACGTATGACTCGACAAGATTCTTTTCATTCGCTTTCTCCAATGCGTCGTATGAACGACTTGATCTGAACAACGTGCGCGATCCCGGTATCGAAACGTATGGTTCAATCGGCATCCGATGTGCAACGATGCCGCGGCCCGTTGGTGGGCGACGAAATCTTCGCGAATCTCCTGACGACAGAATCGCATCATTGCCCGCCAATCTCGGCCCGGTCGGGTAGTTATGCACGGGATGTACGGGCTCAGTCTGTCCGATGCCGGACGGTTTGCTCGCGCGCGTGGCACGCGGAACCGGAGCGGCCTCCGTACTCGCTCGGGCCGGCCAGTCTCAGGGCCTTGCACAGACGACGGCAGTGAGGATGAACGGAATGACCTGATGCGCGACGGCCTTGCTGCCCGCTAACCGAGAATGCGCTTCGACCGAATCGATCGGCGCCTTGACGACGACGCCGTAAATCGAGCCCGGCAGAGGTTGGCCGGTCCCCGGCCTGAACAGCGCGTCATACTGCGCATAGGCGAACACGGCATAGACGTTGAAGCCAAACACCGTGAGCGCGGCGTTGCGGGTAGGCCGGAACGCGTTGACCGAATTCTGTTCGACCCGCATCGGATCGCGATCGATATAGCCGTGATTGAACAGGCGCACGATGAACGCGTGCGCGTCGGTTTTGCAGTCGAACTGCGCGTCCAGCGCATAGGCGTGGCTCGGCGCGGGGGCAAGCCCGACTCCGCCTGCGAAGAATGCGGCCAGCATATTGAGGAGGGTTTTTCTCATGTCAGTTTGCGCGGACCTGATAAGTCCGCCATGCTCGTTACCCGTACCACCTGCCCGGCCGCCTTGCGTCGGAATCGATTGCGGGCGATCTGCGCAAGGTGGCGCTTGCCGCGTCATACCAGGCAACCGCAAGCGCGAGCGCCGGATTCAGGTTCTCCACCTTCGACCTCGGGATCAGGATCGTCGCGCCGCGCGCCTTCGTCGTTTCATGGGCAATGTTCATCGCCCGCAACTGAAGCGCGCCTACCCGGTCTCACGGATGCGCGCCGGTCGCCCGTTTCGAGATACAACGGTACGGCAACGATGATCCACGAAGGGACCTTTCCTGACAGGATTCTCGAGCCTATATCCGCCCCAGGAGGAGGAGCACAACTACGACGATCAGCACCACGCCCAGCAAGCCGCTGGGCATATAGCCCCACGAACGGCTGTGCGGCCAGGTCGGTATCGCACCGATCAATACGAGCACCAGCACGACAATCAGTATTGTTCCCAACATGGACCTTCTCCTTTCGACTGAGTGTTTCAACGAACCCGTCGCCGCCCGCGCTTGGGACCCGGAACCTTCCGGGCCTTGCGCGAGGTATCGCCGCACAGTTCAACTTGATGTCGTTGGACATCTGCAATGTGTGTGAGAAACCTGCCCGGCAAAGTGAAATTGACATTGATCAGCCACGCAGTCGGTACGGTGGAGGACATCGAGATATCCGTTTTGCCGCCCCGAGATCTGGAGCGCCGCAGAGCGAACTCGACTCCTCGCGTCGTCAGCGTGCCCTCGGCATGCCTGTGTCGTTGGCACAGCTTGATTTGAATCGCAGGTCAGGCCGCCGCCGCGCTGACGAAAAGGGGAACTTTGCGAAGCCGGGTACGGCACCGTACCGACTTCAATCCAGACGGCGAGCAACGTAGGCCGCACGCTCGAAGTGTCTGCTTTAGCGCGTTCGATACGGATCGTCCCGTTTTACTTTCATCGTTCCCGCCGCGCCGCATGACATGCACGAGAGCAATCGCTGACACAACGCGCCGATTGCCCGTCGCAGTACCTGAATCGACCGGCTGATCGCCAATGGGGTCGGCACGTCGAGTTTTTCGGCTTGCATGGGACGCATCCGCACCGGTCCGAAGCACCCACCAGAATGGACGATATCGCGGGCATTAGCCGTCATGTTCGATTTCAAGGAATCGCGCCCCGCGAGACCAGCGGCGCGCATCGAGCCTCCTGAAACACCCGGCGTGCAGGGTTTGATTACGCTTGCCGTTGGCGTCACGGTCGTCGCGGCCCTCTATTTTGCGCGCGAGATCCTGATCCCGGTCACGCTCGCGATTCTGCTCAGCTTCCTGGTCGCTCCGCTGGCCAATCTTCTTGGCCGCATCAAGCTCGGCCATGTGGTCTCGGTTCTCCTTGCGGTGACGATGTCGCTCTCGGTGATCGTCGTCCTTGGGGGAGTGATCGCCGCCCAAATCACGGATCTCGCCGTTGGCATCCCGCGCTATCAGGCGAGTATCGACAACAAGATCTCTGCCGTGCATGGATTCACGATTGAAAAATTGAACCGGCTGGCGGGTGCCGCTGGCCAGGCGCTTCAACGAGCAATCGTGGATCAGCCGCAAGCGACGCGCGAATCGGCGCCATCCGCGTCCGGCGTCCAACAGCCCGCGGTGCTTCCCGTCGAGGTGCGCGAGCCATCCCAGACACCATTCCAGCTTGCACGGCGCATACTATCTCCCGTCGTCCGTCCGCTCGAGACGGCTTTCATCGTATTTGTCGTCACCATCGTCATTCTGTTGCAGCGCGATGATCTTCGGGACCGCGCTATCCGGTTGTTTGGTTCGCGAGATCTCCATCGGACCACCAACGCAATGGACGAAGCCGCGCGGCGCCTCAGTCGATATTTCGTTTCGCAACTCGGCGTAAACGCCGGCGTGGGCATCGTGATCGGGACCGGGTTGTTCATCATCGGCGTACCCAGCCCGGTGCTGTGGGGAATTCTGGCCGCGCTGTTGCGCCTTGTCCCCTATGTCGGAATCTGGATCTCTGCCATTCTGGCTACCGCGCTCGCCGCAGCCGTCAGTCCGGAATGGTCGATGGCGGTCTGGTCGCTGGTGCTTTTCGTGACCGTCGAGCTGCTGGCCGGTCAGGCCGTCGAGCCACTCCTATACGGCCATAGCACCGGCCTTTCCCCGTTTTCGGTCGTCGTCGCTGCGATTTTCTGGAGCTGGATATGGGGGCCGATCGGGCTCATCCTGTCCACTCCGCTGACACTTTGCCTGCTGGTCCTCGGTCGCCACGTTACGCGGCTCGAATTTCTCGACGTGCTGCTTGGCGACCAGCCCGCGCTGACGCCAGTCGAAAACTTTTATCAGCGAGCGCTCGCCGGCGACCCCGACGACGCAGTAGAGCAAGCCGGGGTACTGCTTCGCGACCGGCCGCTCTCCTCGTATTACGATGAAATCGTCCTCAAGGGCTTGCAGCTTGCGGCCGACGACGTCTTGCGCGGTGGCGTAACGCCCTCACAACTGGCGCGAATCGAGACCACGGTCAACGACCTCATCGAGGGCCTGGATGGCTTCGCGGATACCGATCCGGCTGTCGACGCAGCAGCGCCCGACTGGGGCGCACTGGCTCCGCGTGCTGCCGGACAAAAAGCATCGAGCCAATCGGCTTCGAATGCTTCTTCGCCCAGCATCGAAACACCCCCGGTTCGGCGTGCTGACAATCAGGTCCTTTGCATAGCAGGCCGAGGGCCCCTCGACGAGCTGGCATCGGCCATTCTCGTCCAGCTTCTCGGCAAGCACGATCTCGATTGCCGGGTGGTCAACCATGACGCGGCCTCGCGCGTCCGGATCGACGGTCTGGACGTCACCGCAGTGACAACGGTGTGCATTTTTTATCTACGCATCAATGGAATCCCGTCCCATCTGCGTTACCTTTTGCGACGCGTGCGGCAACGCTTGCCGGACGCGTTGATCGTCGTCGGCCTCTGGCCGGCAGGCGATACCGATCAGTGGGGCAAAGATCTCCAGAGTGCGATCGGCGCCGATCACTATGCCACTTCGATCAGGGACATGGTCAACGCATGCATTGTCTCGACCGGCACGGCAAGCACGTTCGGCCCTGAGCCGAAGCCCGACGCCGTTTCAGCGTAACGGGCATACGGCGACAAGGACGTGCGGGTGCTTGCATTTGCAGCACGGGCACCGTCCTCGAGTTGGGTCACTTGCTGCTCCCTCGATTCAGTAGTGCAACGCCCGCGCGCAAGCGTCCGGCACCGGACAGACGTCGATCGGGAGTCAGCGCACAGATGATCCATTCGATCGAACTCGGCCGCAATGACGGCAATCCCCTCGTGAGTCCGTCGAATTCCTTTGGAGATCGATCATGAGACGCATTGCCCCTCCATCCCGACCGCGAGTTGCACCGGCACTCGCGATAGCGGTTTTTCTCGCGATAACGGCACTCGCCAATCCTGCGAGCGCTGCCTCCCCCGCGCAGACTCAAGCACCTGCAAGCGCGATGACCGTTGCGACCCACGACCCGATCGAGACGCGCATCAACAACCTTCACGACAGGCTTCAGATCACTGCTGCGCAGGAAGGACTTTGGCACAAGGTCGCGCAAGTCATGCGCGACAATGCGGCCACGATGGACTCGCTCAGACAGGTGCGAACCAGTCATGCAAACAGCATGAGCGCCGTCGATGATCTCAAGTCCTACGGCCAGGTCGCCGACGCTCATGCGGACGGCATCAGAAAGCTCACTCCAGCGTTTCAGACGCTGTACGACAGCATGTCCGACGCCCAGAAGAAGAATGCCGATCTGATTTTCCGGACTGACCATCACCACTCCGCAAAGAAGGGGTGATCTCGAGACACCCGAGGCAGAAAGCAGACCGGTGCCGCACGCAGGTCCCGGATCTCGGACAGGAGAACATCATGAAAACCCCAGAAGTACGCGACGCGTTCATAGGCTCGATAATGACCAGCATCACGACGATGGTCAGCTTGGCCTTGGCTATCGGCGGCATGTCCATGGCGCCGGCTTTCGGCGCAGACTACGGCAATTACGAGAGCCAACAGCAGCATGGCGCGAACGATGGCTATCGGCCTTATGAAAGCTATCCACAGCAACATCACATGGGTAACGGCTATCTGCAGAACCACAGGCATCAGTGGAATCACGGCAATCGGCAGGCTTATCGACATCCGGGCAATGACTACCGTCGCGGCGACTACTACGACAATCAGGACTATGTGTATGCGCCACCACCCGTGGTCTATGCCCCTCAGTCGACGCCAGGCATCAACCTGTTCATACCGCTTCAGTTCCGATAGGGTGCGAGATCGCACGGGGCTTTGTCCGCTGGGTTGGATGGCAACGAAACCGGGAGAGGCCGCTGTTCGGGCTGTTTCGGTTTCGTTGCTTCGCGATTGTTGCGCAACCAGCTTTTTTCATGACCTTACCGAGGTTCTATTCTGTTCTGATTGTGCGACCGCGCGCGGAGGGCAGCATGCATAAACCTGCGGAGCTTGCCGAAAAATTCTTTGGCATACCCTATGAATCATTGGACGAGCGCACGAAGAAGGTTGCACGTCTCGTCTCGGAACGAAAGCACATAGCGAGAGACGCCACGAAAGAGCTGGATGCAACGGCGACGCGCGGCCAGCGCGCAGCAGATGCCGTTGCCGCCTTCGGCGGGTCGTGGATATTCATCACGTGCTTCATTGTCATCATGGTCGTCTGGGTCAGCCTGAATTCGCTGATTCTGGCAACGTACAGCAAAGCCTTTGATCCTTACCCGTATATCTTGCTCAACCTGTTTCTCTCGATGCTGGCAGCTATCCAGGCACCCATTATCCTGATGGCGCAGAACCGGCAGTCATACAAGGATCGGGTCTCTGCCGAGCACGACTACGAAATCAATCTGAAGGCCGAACTCGAGATCATGTTGCTCCATGAAAAGCTGGACGGGTTGCGCGAGGAGCAATGGAATGAATTGCTGAACATGCAGAAGGAACAGATGGCGGCGCTGAAGAACCTGCTCGAGTCTGGCAGGACGTAAGCGACGGGGCATCAGGGTCGCCAGCTTCGCGAAACGACGCGATCGAATCACGATGACGCGTGCCGGAAGGACGCTGACCGGCCATTTTCATGTGATGACCGCGGCCGACTTACCATCCTTCCCGTTGCCCCGGCCTATGCGCCCCCTGGTCATCGGGATGCCAGGAACGATTCATGTGATCGCGGGACGTGTCGCCTCGATTCCATCCGCTTTCGTGACCACCGCCATACGCACCGCCATACCCCCCGTTTCGATCACCACGATAGCCATCGCCGGGCACCCAAAGGCATCCGGCAAGCACGGTCGCAATAGCCGCAAGACAGACATAAATAGACGCACGCATGTTGCTCTCCTTGCCAGTCGCATTCGAGTGCGGTGCTTCGTTCGATCGACCGGAGACGAATGACGGAATCATTCACCACTGATGTAAACCACATCGATGTTCGTGAAAAGATCACGCACAACTGGATGGTTGCAGGAGACATGCTCGTTTCAACGAGATTGCGTGTCTGTACGGTGAAAGACGGTTGTCGAAGCGGACAGGTGCAGGATCCTGGTCGCCATCGTGAATCTCTGCAATTTGATTTTGCATACGTTGTCGGACCGGCTGCGCGGCATCGACGGGTTGAGTCCGCAACCCATACAAGACGCACGTGCAGCGAAGCTGAACGAGACACGGGCCGAGGATGATGTCGCGTCTTTGTACGCTGTCGTACCGCGTCCACGGCCGGCCTGGCGTAGCTTCGAAAGCTCCACGAACAACCAGGAGACGATGATGCTGCGAAGAACATTTCTGTGGGGGACGCCTGGCTCCATCCTTGCCATTTCCCTCGCGGTTTCAGGTTGCACGATGACCGGAACATCCGATGCCAGCGGCCACCAGATCGACAAGCGCCACACTATCGACGCAGGTGTCGACTCGACCCTCGCGCGTCTTTACTCCAGCGCCAACGGCTCGCGTGAACTCGTCGGCAAGGCGCGCGGCGTGCTGGTGTTCCCGTCGGTCATCGCGGCCGGCTTCTGGATTGGCGGCCAATACGGCGAAGGCTCGCTGCGCGTTGCCGGCAACACGGTCGGGTACTACAGCACCACGACCGGCTCGATCGGGCTGCAGATCGGCGCGCAATCGAAAGCCATCATTTTCCTGTTCATGACCCAGGACGCGCTTGACCGGTTCCGTAGCAGCGAAGGCTGGTCGGTGGGCGGCGATGCATCGGTGGCAGTACTGAAAGTGGGCGCGAACGGCAATGTCGACACCAGCACCGCGACCGCGCCGATCGAAGCGTTCGTGCTGACGAACAGCGGGTTGATGGCGGGTGTGACGCTTGAAGGAACGAAGATCACGAAGCTGACGACGCTGTAGTGCTCGAAGCCGGCCGGGCGAGCAAGTCGGCCAACGCGGCGATCCGACGGCGCGGTGGCGGATCTGAACTAAACTCGCCTGATCCGCACGTCGGCGTGCCCGTGCCCGGCGCTTGTCCGCCAACGTACCGAACGCACACGAATCATCGCTTCGCATCATTCAGTGGTCGACGCCGCGCAGGCCTGGCCACCTCGATTTCCCGTCAATAGCGCCGTGAAATATCGGCTCCGTATCGAGCGCGCGCGATTGCGCACACCTTGATGAGACATGTGCCGGCACTATAATTTTTGAAGGATGATTCGCATTCGAACGGTCATTCCGAAGTCATTGGGAAAAAGGGACATATTGCCGCCCCCCTTCCGTCCGGTCGTCGGATCGGTAAGGTATGATGGTTGCCCATTCCGCCGATTCCCGCTGCGCCCACATCGGCCGAATTCTCCATCGTCAGCCGAGCGCAAGCGTAGGAGCCATGCATGCAGGACAACCCGCCCCTTACCGAAAATCACCTGCTTGCCGCGCTGCCGGAAAACGAACGCGCGCACGTCGCTGCGCACCTGACGCTCGTCGAAATGCCGCTGGGAAAAGTGCTGTACGAGTCGGGCGGCCAGCTTCATCACGTCTATTTTCCGACCACGTCGATCGTTTCCCTGCTTTATGTGATGGAGGACGGCTCGTCCGCCGAAATCGCGATCGTCGGGCATGAAGGCATGATCGGCGTATCGCTGTTCATGGGCGGCGAGACGACACCGAGTCGGGCCGTCGTGCAAAGCGCGGGGCATGCCTACCGGCTCGACGCGAGCATCCTGAAAGAGGAATTCCGGCGCGGCAACGCAATGCAGCGCCTGTTGTTGCGCTATACCCAGGCGCTGATCACGCAGATGGCTCAGACCGCGGTATGCAACCGGCATCACTCGATCGATCAGCAACTGTGCCGCTGGCTGCTGCTCAGCCTCGACCGCCTGCCTTCGAACCAGCTGCGCATGACGCAGGAGCTGATCGCCAACATGCTGGGCGTGCGCCGATCGGGCGTGACGGAAGCGGCATTAAAGCTGCAGGACGCGGGCCTCATCCGCTACAACTACGGCCATATCGAGGTGCTGGATCGGCCGGGGCTCGAAAAACGCGTGTGCGAATGCTACAGCGTGGTCAAACGTGAATTCGATCGCCTGCTTCCCGATCTGAAGCGACTCTAGCCGCTACCGCGCCGCATCGTACCGGCCTTTGCCGCAGATGCCCTTGACGCCTGCGAAGGCGTGCAAGCGGCGGATCGACATGTATTGGCCGGCACTCGATCTGACAGGTAGTCGGGCCTACAAAGAACGAGCCGTCAACGGGGACGAATTTCTCCTTGGACAAGATCCGGGAATATCCATCTCGTGCACGGTCTCGACATCGAAAACGGTCCTCGGCGCACGATAAAACGCTGCGCGCCCGGCATTGGAAATCGGTGCGGTTCCATACCTGGGCACGTCGGAAATATCGTCTTGCCTTCGCTCCGATCGATACCCCGGCGTTCAGCGATATCGCCGAATACCGGCGACGACTCGATGGATCGCGGTCACTCAGGGCACTGACCCGCGCCGCGCAACCTGCGCTAACGGTGCTTGATGTGCGACGACCTCCGGTGATGCTTTCGGTGGGCCGGTCTGGAAATCATCCTGGTGACACCGCCGATCGACGGCGGATCGCTGGCGGGGAACGTCCCCTCCACCGCGTCGTCGACATTGCGCTCGCTCTTGCCGCCGTTCGTATGCTGCTCCCGATACCTGCTGCGCATAACCGCCTCCATGGAGCTGAAGATCAGACCGGACTGGCCCGGATTCGACTGTCCGGCGTGTGTACGGCACGCCAGCGTATAAGGCCGTCGGTCACGACCAGCATAGACCCGATTCGGACATCCCGCCGGGCACGAGCGTGATTCGCCGCAAAACGCCGGACATCGCGCGACGAGCACGCCGATGACGTCGAAATCAAGGTCGGGACCAGGGCAATCCCGCGCGCATGACGCATCAGGGCGGTCGCCACTACGACCATTACCGGTATGGAAGCAACGGCTATTGCTGTGGCGAGGAGGATGCCTATGGCGCGCCTCCGATGGTGTACGCGCCGGCACCGGTGCCGGGCCTGTCGCTGTTCATACCACTGCGACTGCATTGAGGCGCGAACCGAATCCGGCCGCCCCGTGTACCCGGCAGCCCGTCGACAGGGGCGGTCCACACTGCTTCGCGATCCTGATGACGATGCTCGGGAGGATGTCTCGCGACATGCCGGGAGGGGGGCCGCCCGATCGCCCCCTTGCGCGCTTTGTACGGTTTCGTACCGCATCGGCCGTTCGTCGCGTGTAGCGTCTCAAACATGCCGGCCGTCCGAGGGGACGCGATCGGCAGGAATCGTTCCGCATCGGCGGACGAACGGCTGGATGCCACCGCACGGCAGGCATGTCAGCAGAATCACCGACGTGCCGGGCATGGATCTGGCGAGGACATCATGTTGCGAAGCATCCGAAGGTTGCATGGAGACACGGTTCGAGCGAAGGACGGCGATATCGGGCGCATCCATCAGGCTTACTTCGACGACGACAACTGGTGCATCCGTTACCTCGTCGTCGAGACGGGGGACTGGCTGCACGACAGGCAGGTACTGATCTCGCCGTATTCCGTCACGCATGCCGATCCCGAAACGCGCACGCTATACGTCAGCCTCACGCAACAGCAGGTGAGGGACAGCCCGAATCTGGACACGCACAAGCCGGTATCGCGCCAGCACGAGATCGAGTACCTGCGGTACTACAACTACCCGACTTACTGGGGCGGCCCGAACCTTTGGGGGATGGGCGCGTACCCGGCTTTCGATCCCGCGGGGCCGTCGCAGGACCCTGAAGCAGGCGACCCGCTTTTCTCGCACACCGCGCCGGCCAGCGCACCGGCGGATACACATCTGCGCAGTACCGGCGAGGTCGACGGATATCGGCTCGAAGCCACGGACGGGCATATCGGTCACGTGTCCGACTTCATTTACGACGATGAAGCGTGGGTGATCCGCTATCTGGCGATCGACACGTCGAGCTGGTGGTCGACCGGCAAGGAAGTGCTGATCGCGACTCACTGGCTCGACCAGGTGGACTGGTCGACGAAAACGGTATCGACCACGCTCGCGCGCGATGCAATCCGCCGGAGCCCTCTATACGACGACTCGCAGCTCGTTCATCGAAGCTACGAAATCGAGTTGCATGAGTTCTACGGCAAGCACGGATATTGGAACGGAGACCGATAACGGAAACCGATAACGCAGCCCCGCGCAATCGGCAGCCAACGCAACCCGATCCCGTGCGGGATATGGCGTGACCGGACGCCAAGGAGCATCCGCATGACCTCAACCTGTTTCCCGTCGACCGAAGATTCGACACTCGATGCGCTCTGTGTCAATACGCTGCGCTTCCTGTCGATCGATGCCGTGCAGAAAGCGGCGAGCGGCCATCCGGGCTTGCCGCTCGGCGCCGCGCCGATGGCCTATGCGTTATGGACGCGCCATCTCAAGCATCACCCCGCCAATCCGGCATGGCTCGATCGCGATCGCTTCATCCTGTCGGCCGGACATGGTTCGATGCTGTTGTACAGCCTGCTTCACCTGACTGGCTACGATCTGGCACTCGACCAGATCGAGCGCTTCCGACAATCGGGCAGCCTCACGCCCGGTCATCCGGACCGCGGCCTCACGCCGGGTGTCGAGACGACGACCGGCCCGCTCGGCCAGGGCTTCGCCAACGCCGTCGGCATGGCGATAGCGGAAGCGCAACTCGCCGCGCGCTACAACCGTCCCGGCTTCGAGATCGTGGATCACCACACCTATGCACTCGTCAGCGATGGCGACCTGATGGAAGGCGTCGCGGCGGAGGCGGCATCGCTTGCCGGCCATCTCCAGCTCGGCAAGCTGATCTGCCTGTACGACGACAATCGGGTCACGCTGTCCGCCGGCACCGCGATCACCTTTACCGAAGATCGCGCGCGACGGTTCGACGCCTACGGCTGGCATACCGAAACGGTCGACGACGGCAACGACCTGGCCGCCATCGACGCGGCGCTGGTCAACGCACGTGCCGAGCAGTTGCGTCCATCGTTGATCCTCGTGCGCACGCATCTCGGCTATGGCTCGCCCAACCGGCAAGACACGTACCAGGCACACGGATCGCCGCTCGGCGACGCCGAGGTGCGCCTGACCAAGCACAACCTCGGCTGGCCGCCCGACCCCGCGTTTCATATCCCCGCACCGGCGCTCGCGCATTTTCGTCGCGCGCTGACGGAGGGACGAGTACGGGAAGAGCACTGGAACGCGCGGTTCGCAGCCTATGCGCGCGCGTTTCCCGAGCTGGCGGAGATGCTGCTGAATACGGCGCGCGGCACGCTGCCCGACAGGTGGGACCGCGATATCCCGGTCTTTCCGGCCGATCCGAAAGGCATGGCGACACGGGTCGCATCCGGCAAGGTGCTGAATGCCCTCGCCTCCCGCGTACCTTCGCTGGTCGGCGGATCAGCCGATCTGAATCCATCCACTTTCACCGCACTGACCGGGCTCGGCGATTTCGAGGCCGCCGGCATGAACGCGCTTGATCGGCAAGGCTCCGAAGGCGGAGGCTGGAGCCGCAGCGGCCGCAATCTGCATTTCGGCGCGCGCGAGCATGCGATGGGCGCGATCCTGAACGGCCTGGCAACCCACGGCGGCATCCTGCCGTTCGGCGCGACCTTCCTGATCTTTTCCGACTACATGCGTCCGCCGATCCGGCTTGCCGCGTTGATGCGCCTGCAGGTGATCTATGTGTTCACGCACGACAGCCTCGCGGTCGGCGAGGACGGTGCGACGCATCAGCCGGTAGAGCAGCTCGCCGGCCTGCGCGCAATCCCGGGCCTGCTGGTGATTCGACCGGCGGATGCCAACGAGACGGCCGTCGCGTGGCGTGTGGCGCTCGAAGCCCGCGAGCGGCCGACGGCGCTGGTCCTGACTCGCCAGGACGTGCCGACCATCGATCGCCTCCGGTTCGCGCCGGCCGAAGGCTTGCAGCGCGGCGGCTACGTGCTGGCCGATGCCCCCGATGGACGCCCCACGCTGATCCTGATCGCGACGGGCTCGGAAGTCGGGCTCGCGCTGGCGGCGCACGCCGAGCTGCTCGCGCGCGGCGTGGCGGTTCGGGTCGTGTCGCTGCCCTGCTGGAGATTATTCGACGCTCAGCCGCAGCCGTATCAGGATGCCGTGCTGCCGCCGTCGGTCGGTGCGCGGCTGGCGATCGAAGCGGGCGTGTCGCAGGGCTGGCACCGCTATGTCGGCGATCGTGGCGACATGCTCGGCGTCGCATGCTTCGGTGCGTCGTCCCCGGGCGCCGAGCTGATGCGCGACTTCGGCTTCACCGTCGAGAACGTCTGCGACCGCGCGCTGAAACTGCACGCGTGATCCGCGGGCGGCCGGTGCGCATATCAGGCGCTCGGGCCGCCGCCGGCACGCACCCCTGCCAGGGACGATCGGCGCGATACTAGGCGATGAATGCGGGGGCGTGTCGACGCCACATGGCGACCTGCGCTCGACACGCGGCGAGCGCGACGTTATCCATGCAAGGGATACAACGTGACCGAAACCATCGGATGCCTCATCTTCGGAGCCCTGCTGATTTTCATGGGACTCATCGGATCGTCGCTCAAGCGCCTGCCGCTGAGCGCGGCCATGGTGTATCTCGGGATCGGCTTTCTGATCGGACCGGCCGGTACCGGTTTCCTGTCGATGACATCGCCGGATGACGTCACGCACTTGCGCATCGCCGCCGAAATCGGCTTGCTGATCTCGCTGTTCGCGATCGGCCTGAAGCTGCGTGTCCCGCCCGCCGATCCCCGCTGGATGCTGCCGCTGCGGCTCGGCGTCGTCGCGATGATCTTCACCGTCGCGTCGATCGCCGTGCTCGGCGTGCTGGTGTTGCATTTGAGTCTCGGCGTCGCGGTACTGTTGGGCGCGATGATCGCGCCGACGGACCCGGTACTTGCTCATGACGTCGGCGTGCGCGACGCGGGCGATGTCGAGCTGGTGCGTTTTTCGTTGTCCGGCGAAGGGGGGATCAATGACGGCACGGCCTACCCGTGCGCGGTGCTCGGCCTGCTTTTGTGCGGCTCCGGCACGACGTCGGAGCTTCACTGGAGCATGGTCGGCGGCATTGCATGGGGCATCGCATCCGGCGTGGGCACCGGCTGGCTGTTCGGCTTCGTCACAGCCCGGCTCGTCGCATTCCTGCGCAGTCATCACGGACAGGCCCTCGGCTTCGAAGGGTTCTTCGCGCTGGGTCTGATCATGCTGTCGTACGGCGTGACGCTCGCCATTCATGGCTACGGGTTCCTGGCCGTATTCGCCGCGGGCGTCGCGATGCGGCGCGTCGAACATCGAACGAGCGGCCGGAAGACGCCGAAGGAGACGGTCGGCGTCGTGGACAGCGAGGATGTCGAGGCCACCGCCACCGATCCCGACAAAGCCCATGCGTTCGTCGCGGAATCGGTCATGGGATTCACGGCCGAGCTGGAACACATCGCCGAAGCCGTGCTGATCCTGCTGATCGGCGCGCTCGTCTCCCGCTATTGGGCCGATATGCTCACCTGGACGGGCGCGGCCGTGGTCGCGACACTGCTGTTCGTCATCCGGCCGGCAGCCATCCAGCTCGCGCTGATCGGCTCCCGCGCGTCGCACCGCCAGCGCCGGCTGATCAGTTGGTTCGGCATTCGCGGCGTGGGTTCCCTGTATTACCTGATGCTCGCGCTCGAGCAAGGACCGCGCGCGGAACTGTTGCCGCTGGTTCCGTGGGTACTGGCCATCATCGCCGTGTCGATCGTGCTGCACGGCATTTCAGCCGCGCCGCTCATGCGTCGTTATGCGTGAGATCCATCGCGGGCGCAGTGGCACGATGCGTGCCTCGGTCGAACGGTTTGGCGCGATGCCCCCCCGACACGCAAGGTGCCGGGCGGCCGTCTTTCCATGAACCTGCAGCATCGATGATGTCCCGCGTCACAGCCTGCCCAGCAGCATCAGGATGAGCAACACGACCAATACCAAGCCCAGTAATCCGCTTGGTCCATAACCCCAGCCGTTGCTGTAGCGCCAGGTCGGGATCACCCCGACCATCAACAGCACGACAACGATCAGTAGAAGAAGTCCCAATGACATGCCGTCTCTCCTCAATCAATCCGGCCGGCCATGTCGCGATGCGTCCGCACCGATGGCCGCCGAATGCAATCGAACCGATGTTTCCGTCGACACGCTCCCGTGCGCTCACGCCTCGACGCGCGCACGCGCCATTCGTCGCCTGTCGCGTCGAAATTGGCGGTTACGCATCTCGAATGCCGGAGTAGCCGGGACGTCAGTCGTCCTGCTCCTTCATGCAGGACGCGTGCTCGATGCACCCGGTTCGGAACGTGCATCGGCTCTTTCGATATCAAGCTAGACGGACGCGGGCGTGGAGTCTGTCCGGCAACGTACCGGACGCACGCGGGCCCTCGCGGACATCGCCGCGAATCTCCTGCCTGCCGATCTGAAGTGACGCCAACCGCCACTGCACGGCATCGTACCGACTTCCCCCTTTCGCTCGCCCATTCTGTGTCGGCACGCATTCGCGGCATTGGTCGATATCGATACGCAGTACGCTCCAGTCAGGAGGATCTATGAAACATCATTCAGGCACGACACTTGATCAACGCGATCAGGCTACCCGGCAAAAGCAGCGGGAAGATCTCGCCCGCGCCGACATCGAACGGTCCGAAAAGCGCACCCGCGATGCCGCCGGCATCAACTCCAACGCGAGCAAGTGGCGTTATTCGCGTCCCGACAATCGGGCGAGATAAGCGGCGCGCGCAACGCGCCTCACGGCCTCCACGAGGCCAGGCCGGCGTTCAGCCGCCATATCGCGAACCGTGCGTGGCCAGTGGGCTAGCTCGTCACGTTGTGCAGCACGTTGCCGCCCGCCACTCGACCTGTCAACGGGCCGATGATCGCGGGTGCTGCGTGCAATGTTCGCCACCCTGCTTTTTCGTGAGGGGCCCGGTTCAGTGGAGATGTCCTCCGAACAGCCCGAGCAACCCGATGACGATCAGGTAGATCGCAACGATGTAATTCAACAGACGTGGCACCACCAGAATCAGAATGCCGGCAATCAGCGAAACCAGCGGGCCCGCGCTCGTGAGAATGTTCATACGCCCTCCGCAAGATTGAAAACAACACACGAATACAAAACCGCCCGGCCTCCGCCGCTGATTACAGCGACCTGAGCCGGGTGACCTTCGTGCCTTCGAGCGTCACGCCGGCCATTCACCCGTTGTGCGTCAGCCCGATCGAACCGGTCGTGGTGCTGTCTTACCCCACGGTACTGCCGCCGACGCGCAGCGAGCCTTCACCCTACCGGCCGCCGACGAAAAAACCGGCTGCGATGACTGATGGGAATACCAGCACGTTGCGTGCCTTGCCGGCGAGTTCGCACGAGTCTTTGGCTGTCGTGTAAGGCGAGCAAGGGTCGATGCGACGCCTGCATCAATGGTGCGACGTTTGTCGATCTGGTGGCCACGAGCGTCGGATGCGTCGCCGGTCAGACCGATAGCCAGGAACGATCCCGGCGTACATCCCATAGAAATATTCGTCACACCATGATTCGCCCCGGGTGGCTCGTGAATACCCTGATGCCGTACATAGGCGAATACGGGACGAAAGCGTACCAAGCGTGTAAAAAAGACAATATGGACAACCCATCTTCGCGGCGATTCGCGTACGGCATCGTACCGACTTCCGTCACGATGGCGCGCAGGGTGTCTTCGGGCACCCTGCTTCTCCGGCGCTAAAGCGCCCGATACGAAGCTTCGATGGTTCCGGGTTTCGTACCGGTGAAACAGGCGACCAATGTCAAGGAGCAGTGTCATGAACAGGGATCAGGTGAGAGGCCGCATCGCGGAAGCAAAAGGCAAACTGAGGGAAGTGGTCGGCAAGGTCATGGGAAATCGAGTGACCAGAATGCAGGGCAAGGTCCAGCAGGTCGTCGGAAAGACACGAGCGTCGTTCGGCGACGCGAAAGAGCAATTCAAGAAGCGGCCGTAGGGTGTTGGCGCGAACCGCTCCGAAGCGCCGCGCGATCGAGCAAGGTGCCGCGGACTCGCCGGGTGTCGATGGCGCACGTACGCGTCCGGCGAGATCCGTTTCCCAGCCGACCGTCACGATCCTTCAGTGGGTCGGGTATCGTCGCTGTGCGCGGCGGCAAGTGGTTTGTGCTGCTCTGCTCCCACGCCGGGAAAGAACGCATCCCACGCATCTCGGACACCTTTCGCTGCGGTCGCATCCGCGGCAATCGTCTCCTGGTCGCCCGACTTGGCCGGATCGGAGCGCAAGCCTCGCCAATGCGTAAAGGTGAGCACCGGCTTTTCCGTCCATTCGCCGGCGCCAAACTTCGCAAATGCCGTGTCTCCGCTCACCAGCCGCACCTCATACCATCCGTCGCGAACAGGCGCATATCGGTTCAGCGTAAACCATCGTGTAGATTGGATTTTCATCATTGCCTCACTTGTCCATGGAGCGTTGTACGCGACAAAACTCCCGTCTCGTCCGGTCGACGCGTGCGCGCTTCTTAATAATCGGCGCACCGATTCAGCCACAGCCGGCCTGCGGCCGTCATATTGATCGAACCGCCGGTGCGCGACTCGTATGCGAGCCCGTGATTCAACAGTTCATTGGCTATGGCGCGTGGTATATCGGCTTGGGAATCCGGAATTCGATCAAGCGATTTGAGGGTCTCGACGACCTCGGGTGAAAGTGGGATGCACATGGCGGCCTCCTCGGTATCGAGTTTATCTTGAACCGGACGACACGCGCGGGTCTGTACGGTATCGACTATTTGGAAGTCGCACTCTTCAGAAACCGCATTGCAGCCGGGCCATTTTCCCGCATCGAAAATATGATTCGGTATCCGATGTTTTTATTGCGTAACCGGTATCGGGCGCGCACACTACAGATACATGCCCGTTTTTTTCGAAGCATCGGCGCCCTTGAATCCTTCGGCGCCAACGATTGCTCTGTCAGGAGCACATCATGACCATCCCCACTCTCGAATATCGCGGACGTGAACTCCGTGTCTATTCGCAAATCCTGTTCCCGCCGTTCGGCGATCCCCACGCCCCCGGTCCGAAGCGCTTCGGTTCGATCGTGCGCATCGATACGATCCCGGCGACCTCGGCAACGGCGCCGCGTTACTCGACCATTTTCGAGCATGGCGCTCCGCAGACGGCAGCGCTGGCACTCGACCTGGCGATGCAATTCGGCAAGGACATCGTGGATGGCAAGATCGCTCCCGCAGCGATCTGATTCGTCCGCCGCATCCGGCTCGACGCCGCGTCTCGCGACGCGAGCACACCTAGCACACCTCACTCCGGAGGATCCATGAAATATCATTCAGGCACCTCGATCGATCGGCGCGATGACGCGACCCGGCAAAAGCAGCGGGACGATCTGACCCGTGCCGACGTCGAACGCGCCGAGAAGCGCATCCGCCAGAATGCCGGCATCAATTCCAATGCGAGCAAGTGGCGTTATTCGCGTCCAGACAATCGGGCGAGATGAGCGGCAGATGCGCACCGCGCACTGTTGCACGTCGGTCGCGCATGGCAGGCCACCGGCGTGCCGGGATCACGCATACCGGCGCAGGCGCATCGAGAAATCGGCGATCGCCTTGATGCCGCTCTGCTCCGCGCAACGGCACCAATCCTGCAACTGAGCCAGCAATTGCTCGTGCGATGCGTGCGACCACGTCCATAGCTCGAGCAATGTCTCGTACATATCCACGTACACGCGTATTCGCCGGTTGGCACTGGTGCTCGTCAGCGCACGCAGATCGGGCTTGTCCCGATGGCCCCAGGCCTGGCGCAGCCAGCGTTTCATGCCGAGCGCGAACGCGCGCTTGTCGTCGCGGCTCATGTCCTTGATGCGGCGCAGCTCCCGCCGGCAGGCGGGTTCGAGCATGCGCGCATAGGCGGCCATCACCGCATGCCGGTTGCGGATGACCGCTTGCAGCGTGGCGTCGTCGGCCACTGCCTTGTTCGGGAGCAGCCGCGGCTTCGTCGCGACTCGCCGAATCGTCGCCAGTCTCAACGCCGCCAGCAGGCGAATGTACAGCCAGCCGATATCGAACTCGAACCAGCGGTTCGACAGCCTGGCGGACGTCACGTACGCGTGGTGATTGTTATGCAGCTCTTCTCCGCCGATCAGGATGCCGAGCGGGAACAGGTTGGTGCTCGCATCGGACGTCGCGAAATTCCGATAACCGCTGAAATGGCCGCAACCATTGACCACGCCGCCGGCCCAGAACGGAATCCATATCATCTGGATCGCCCACGCCGCGACGCCGGGCAACCCGAACAGCGCGACGTCGATCACGGCCAGCAGCCCGACGCCGAGATTCGGATAGCGGGCATAGACCTGGCGTTCCAGCCAGTCGTCCGGCGTGCCCGATCCGTATCGGCGCAGCGTTTCCTCGTTCCGCACTTCCGCACGGTACAGTTCCGCGCCGCGAAGCAGCACGGTCGCGAGGCCACGGGTTCGCGGGCTATGCGGATCTTCCGGGGTCTCGCTCCTCGCGTGATGCTTGCGATGCACCGCGACCCACTGCGTGGTCAGCATGCCGGTCGTCAACCACAGCCAGAACCGGAAGAAGTGACTGACGCCCGGGTGCAGATCGAGCGCCCGGTGCGCCTGACAGCGGTGCAGGTACACGGTCACGCTGATGATGGTGACATGCGTGAGCGCGAGCACGACCCACGCAAGCTGCCACCAGGACAGCCTCAGCTCACCGTTCAGGAGAAATGCCGACATACCGGTCGCACTCCCGGGTCACGCTCGTATCCGCACGCGCTTCGTCGTGACGGCGCGTGCGCGTGCCGATTCCCTGCCCTTCGGCCGGCCTATTTCCCGACCTGATTGCCGACCACCCCGCCGACGGCCGCGCCGCCAACCGTGCCCAACGCACTGCCGCCCGTCAGGACCGCACCGGCGACGCCGCCGACACCCGCCCCGATCACCGTATCCGTTCCGCGGCGAGACATACCGCCGCAACCTGCCAGCACGACAATCGCCATCGTGACTATCGCCATCTCGACTGCCACTGAATGTAGCTTTCTCATGATCATCTCCTCGGGTTGCCGCTGCGCCGTCCGATCCGGCCCGACGCATGGAAGCCCATGCGCTGACGTCTCGATGGAATTCGAAACATCGGTTCATGATCGGACGTAATTCGCGCGCAGTCCGTCCGCTAACGTACCGGCCCGAGCGCCAACCTGCCACCTCACAGCAGCACCGCCTGTGCGGCCCCCAGCGTCACGACCACGCTGTGACGCCGACCGTCGTCCACGAGCCGCACCGCCGCTTCGCCGGCGGCGAGCCGCGCGCCATCCACGACGAGACGGGACACGCCGCTGCTGACGTTGCCCGGATTCTCGACGACGATGTCGTAGTGCGACGCCCCATGGCGCAACGTTGCCCTGAAGCCCGGCCAGGATCGCGGGATGCACGGTTGAATGGATAGCCTGTCGCCATGCCTGCGCAGGCCGAGCAGGCCTTCGACGCCCGCGCGATACAGCCAGCCCGCCGAACCGGTGTACCAGGTCCATCCGCCGCGACCGACATGCGGCGCGACCGAATAGACGTCGGCGGCGGCCACGTACGGCTCCACCCGATAGCGATTCGCGCCGCTGCGCGTGCGGCTGCGATTGACCGGATTGAGCATCGCGAACAGATTCGCGGCGCGATCGCCGTCGCCCATTTGCGCGAACGCAAGCACCGACCACGTGGCGGCATGCGTGTACTGGCCGCCGTTTTCCCGGATGCCCGGCGGATAGCCCTTGATATAGCCGGGATCGACCGGCGAACGATCGAACGGCGGCGCGAACAGCAACGCCAGGCCATCGTCGCGGCGGATCAGCCGCGCTTCCAGCGCGTCCATCGCCTGCGCGGCGCGCGCCGGGTCCGCCGCGCCCGACAGCACGCTCCACGACTGCGCAATCGCGTCGATCGAACATTCGGCGCTGCCGGCCGAGCCGAGCGGCGTACCGTCGTCGAAGTAGCCGCGCCGATACCACTCGCCATCCCATCCCGCATCGGCGAGCGCATCGCGCAACGCGCCGGCGCGCGTCAGCCAGCGCGCCGCCAGTTCGCCCAAGCCGCGCGCCGTGGCGAGCGGGGCGAACGCCGTGAGCGTTGCATGCAGGAACCACCCGAGCCAGACGCTTTCGCCCCGCCCGGCCTCGCCGACCCGGTTCATGCCGTCGTTCCAGTCTCCCGTGCCGATCAACGGCAGGCCATGCTCGCCGACATGCGCCAGACTGGACTCCAACCCGAGCACGCAATGCTCGAACAGCGAGGCGCTCGTTTCCGAGATGCGCGGAATGAAGAACGCGTCCTGCTCGTCGGCGGCCAGCGCCCGCCCGTCGATGAACGGGATCGACGCATCGAGAATCGCCCGGTCGCCGCTGACGTCGACGTAGTGCGCAACCGCATGGGCGAGCCAGACACGGTCGTCGGAGATTCGCGTGCGTACGCCGCTGCCGCTTTCCGACAGCCACCAGTGCTGCATGTCGCCGTCCGGAAACTGGCGCGCCGCCGCCCGCAGCAGATGCTCGCGCGTCAGGGCCGGGCGGGCGACCGCGAGCGCCATGCCGTCCTGCAGCTGGTCGCGAAAGCCGTACGCGCCGCTGGCCTGATAGAAGCCCGCACGCGCCCAGATCCGGCACGACAGCGTCTGGTACAGCAGCCAGCGGTTCAGCATCAGATCCATCGCACGGTCCGGCGTCTCGACCTGGAGCGCGCCGAGCGTCTCGTCCCAGAACGCCGTCACGGCGGCGAATATCGCGTCGAGATCCGCCTGACGGTAATGCTCGATCAACTGTCGCGCCGCCGCAGCATCGGCGCCTTCGCCGAGCAGCAAGACGATTTCGACGCTATCGCCGGGTTCGAGATCGACCGTGGTCTGCAACGCGGCACACGGGTCGAGCCCGGCGCCGACGCGGCCCGACAGCGGCGACGCGCCGATGCGGCCCGGGAAACCGGCGGGATCGCCCAGGACGCCATTGCGGCCGATGAACTCGCGCCGGTCCGCGCTCCAGGAAGTTTGCAGGCCGCACAGATCGGCGAACGCCACCCTGCCGCGATACGCCTGGCTCCAGTCGTTGCGGGCAAACAGCGCGCCGGTGGGCGGATCGATCTCGCTCGCGGTGTGCGGCGCCGCGACGCTGCGCGACGCGCCCAGCGCCCACTCCGCATAGGTTGCGACAGACAGCCGGCGGGGCCGGTCCGACAGGTTGCGCAAGGTCAGGCGGGAAATCTTGACGGGATCGGCCAGCGGCACGAACTGCAGCAATTCGACGGCGACCTCGGCGGCGGTATGCGCAAACCGGCTGTAGCCCTGGCCGTGACTCGCCACGAACGGGGTCGCACCCGGCACATCGTCGCCGATCGAGTTCGCCTGCGGCCCCCAGCGCATGCCGGTTTCGTCGTCGCGGACATAGAACACCTCGCCGGGCGGATCGGTGACCGGGTCGTTCGACCACGGCGTCAGCGGATGCTCGCGGCTGTTCGTCACCCAGGTATAGCCGCCCCCTTCCGCCGAGCTCAGGAAGCCGCACGACGGGTTCGCGACCACGTTGACCCACGGCATCGGCGTGCATTGACCGGGCTGCAGGATCACGACGTATTCGCGCCCGCCGCGCGCGAAACCGCCGATGCCGTTGAAGTATTCGAGACCGGCGCCGGCCTGCGCCCCCTTCGGCGGCAGTAACGCGGGCGGCGGCAGCGGCGGGCGCGCGGCATCCGCGCGGGCGGGCAGCGGTGAACCCGCGAGCCGTCGCAACTGGTCCACCAGCCGGCCGTTGCGCGCGGCGAGCACGGCTCGCGCGGCCGACGGAAACAGCGCGCGCGCCGCCGCCGCCATCAGGTCGTCGCGCAGCACGAAAATACTGCCGCGCCCGGCTTCGCCCGGCTGCTGCCGGGCCCGCACCAACCCCTCGAGCGCCGCCTGCAAATCCTGAACATACGACGACGCGCGCTGGTTGACGATGACCAGGTCGACCTCGAGCCGCTTCGTCCGCCAATACTCGTGCGCGCGGATCAGCTGCCGCACCATGGCGATGTGCTCGATGTCGTCGATCCGCACCAGCAGGATCGGCAGATCCCCCGATACGCCATGCGTCCATAGCGGCGACGCGCCTACGCCGCCCGCCGCCGACACCGCCGCCGCATGGCGCAGCAGTGCGGCGGAACCCGGCCGCATCGACGCATCGCTGTAGAGCATGTATCCGGCCAACTGCTGGAACAACGCGGCCTCGTCGAGGCTCACCGCGCTATGCCGCAATTGCACCTGCGCCTGGGTCCACGCGAGCATCGCAGCACGCGCGAACGATTCGCCGTCGCGATGCTTGTCGACCAGGTCGAGCAGCTGCGCGCGCGAATCCGCGACGATGGTCCAGTAGACGACGCTCGCCTTCGCGCCCGGCTCGATGCGCAGCCGCCGCCGCAACGTGAACGCCGCGTCCAGCACCGCGCCTTCGCAAGCGCCCAGCGCACGCCGTTCGGTCAGCGCAAGCGGCAGTCGAACGCCGCGCCCGCGCCCGATGAAGCGCAATCGATCGGTGTCGAATTCTTCCGCGCCGACGGTTTCGCCGGAAGTCACCGCCAGATGGGCGGCCCAGACCTCCGCCTCGTTCGGCGCGCGCTTGCGCCGCGTCGCCAGAATCGCGCCGGACGCCGGAACGTACTCGGTCTCGATGAACAGTTTCGAGAACGCGGGATGGGCGTGATCGGCGGCGGGCGGCGCGAGCACGATTTCCGCGTAGGACGTGAATTCGATCACGCGGGCCCGGGTGCCCGCATTGGCCACCGACACCCGCCGCACCTCCGCGTCGTCCTCGGCGGACACCACCACCTCGAGCGACGTCGTCAAGGTGCCGTCGCGACGAACGAACTCGGCGCGATCCTCGGTGAACGTCACTTCGTAGCTGTCCGGCACCACGCCGGTGGGCTGCCATGCGGCCGACCAGACGTCGCCGCTGTCGACGTCGCGCAGATACAGGTAGCTGCCCCAATCGTCGCGCGTCGCGTCTTCCCGCCAGCGCGTGACGGCCAGATCGTCGCGGCGGCTGTAGCCGGAGCCCGCGGCCGTGAGCATCACGGCGTAGCGGCCGTTGGACAGCAGATGCGTGACGGGCGCGGGATCGTCCGCCGACAGCACGCGCCGCGCGACGCCGGCATCGATGCCATGCATCCTGCCGGCCGGGCTCGCGTCGGCCCGCGGCCGCCCGGCCGCGACCCGGCCCGGTACCCGCTCCTGCAACAGCAGCTCGGTGGCGCGGACGGCCGGCTCGCCGTGGAAGAACGCGCGAATGCGCCCGCCCAGCAGCGCATTGGCGATCGACACGATCGACATGCCCTGGTGATGCGCCATGAACGCCCGCACGATGGCCACCGGCATGCCTTCCGGCACGCGCGCGGGCGTGTAGTCGAGCGCTTCGTAGAAGCCGAAGCGCCCGCACGCGCCAGCCGCGCGCAGCCGCTCGAAGTTGCGCGCGGCGGCGTCCGGCGCGACCATCGCCGCGAGCGCGGTCGCATAGGGCGCGACCACCAGATTCTGGTCGAGATCGCGCTTGAGCCCCAACTCCGGCACGCCGAAGCTCGAATACTGATAGGTCAGCTCGATGTCGCGCGTGTTGTACGCCGATTCCGACATGCCCCACGGCAGGCGCAGCCCGTCGCCATAGGCGATCTGCCGACGCACCACCAGGTGATTGGTACGCGCGAGCAGGCTGCTGTCCGGCGCGCGCATCACCAGCGACGGCATCAGGTATTCGAACATCGATCCCGACCACGAGATCAGCGCCGCGCCGTGCCCGATCGGCGTCGCCAGGCGGCCGAGCCGGAACCAGTGCCGCGCCGGGACATCGCCCTTCGCGATCGCGACGAAACTCGCCAGGCGGGCCTCCGACGCCAGCAGATCGTAGTTGCCCGGATCGAGCCGTCCGTCGGCCACCGCATAGCCGATCGACAGCAGATTCCGCACCGGGTCGAGCAGAAAGCCGAACTCCATCGCATAGGCCATCTGCAACGCGGTATCGGCCAGCGCATGAAGACGCTTGTTCAGCACGTCCGCTTCGTCCGGCGTGCGCGTCGCGTCGCGGCAATGCCCCTGCACCGCGTGCTCGAGCGCCTGCGCCCAGAACAGCACGTCGTCGACGTCGCCGCCCCGCACCCGGCCGACCTCGTCCATCAGCGCGCGCGCGACATCGGCGACCGTCGCGGCGAGGATCGTGATCGCAGGCCATTCCGCCGCGGCGCGGCCGTCCGCTGCACCGTCGTCTTCGGCCGCCGGTGCGGCGAGCGTCTCCTCCAGCTCGGTCGCAGCCCGCTCGAATTCGCCGTGCAAGGCCGTCCGGGCGTCGCCATCCCGACACACGGCCCTGCGCAACAGCGCCAGCGTATCGCCGACTCCTTCGTGCGCGGCCTGCCGCCCCACGCCGGCGGGCTGATTCGCCCACGCGCGGCAACCGTTGCCGAGCGCGATCAGGTGGCCGGCGAGATTGCCGCTGTCGACCGACGACACGTACCGCGGCTCGAGCGGCCGCAGGTCACGGGTGTCGTACCAGTTGTAGAAATGGCCGCGATAGCGCGACATCAGCCGCATCGTCGCGAGGGTCGCCTCCAGCCGCGACACCGCGTCCAGCGTGCCGAGCCAGCCGAACTCGCGGGCGCTGACGGCGGACAACAGGTACAGCCCGATATTGGTGGGCGAAGTCCGGTGCGCGCCAACGGGCTTCGGGTCCTCCTGGAAATTGTCCAGCGGCAGCATCTGATCGTCGGCCGTCACGAAAGTCTCGAAATAGCGCCAGGTCCGGCGCGCGTCGCGCCGCAGCTGGCGCGCATCGTGCGGCGCCACCGCCAGCTCGCCCGCCGGCCGCGGCGCGCGACTCAGCCAGTAGGCGATCGCGGGCGCCGCGAACCAGACCAGCGCGAACGGAGCGGCCAGCCAGCCCGCATGACGATCGAAGCGCCAGCCCGCCAGCAGGCTGGCGGCCGCGGCAAGCAGCGCGAGCGTCACGCCGCCGCGCATTTGCAGATAGGTGAGCGCCAGGGTCCGCCGGTCGCGCGCGCCGGCTTCGGCCGCCGTGGTCCATTCGAGCAGATGGCGACGGCTGATCCCCACGCGAAACAGCGTGCGCGCGATCGCGTCGCCCATCGACCATGCCTGCTGCGGCAGCATGACGATCGACAGGCCGAACCGCGTCAACGCGAACTGCAGCTCCGTCGACCACGCATGGAGCACGCTGCGCGTGGTCATCTTGACGTGCGTGCGCCGCCAGCGCGGCACCAGCCCGCTCAAGACGGGCAACAGGAACGGCAGCGCGATCGTCACCAGCACGAACGCGCTCCACGCGAGCGACACGGGCAGCGGCAGCATCCATCCGGCCAGCAGCGCGACCAGCATGGCGGGCGCAGTGAGCGTGCGGCGCAGGTTGTCCAGCATCTTCCAGCGGCCGACCGCCGTCAGCGGTTCGCGGCCGAAAATCAACCACGGCAGGAGTTGCCAGTCGCCGCGCGCCCATCGGTGCAGGCGTCCCGCCGCGACGTCGTAGCGGGACGGCGATGCTTCGACGACCTCGATATCCGACGCCAGCCCGGCCCGCGCGAATATGCCTTCGAACAGATCGTGACTGAGCACCGTGTTCTCCGGCACGCGGCCGGCGAGCACCGCCTCGAACGCATCGACGTCGTAGATGCCCTTGCCCGCATACGAGCCTTCGTCGAACAGGTCCTGATAGACATCCGATACGGCCGACACGTAAGGATCGATGCCGTGCGCGCTCGACGACACGCGCTGGAACAGCGAGCCCTCGTCGCCGCTCGCGAGGGACGAAGTCACGCGCGGCTGGAGCACGCCGTAGCCCTCGACGATGCGCCGGCTCGCCGAGTCGAATACCGGCCGGTTGAGCGGGTGCGCCATCTTGCCGACCAGGCGGCGCACGGTATCGCGCAGCAGCCGCGTATCGGCATCGAGCGTGATCACGTAGCGCACGTCCGGCGGCACGTGCGGCGGCCGGCCTTCCGGCGCGATGAACGACGTGTCCGACGCCCCGCGCAGCAACCGGTTCAGCTCGTGCAGCTTGCCGCGCTTGCGCTCCCAGCCCATCCAGCACCGTTCGCCGTCGTTCCACACGCGCTTGCGGTGCAGCAGCAGAAAACGCTCGCCTTCGCCCGGCGCCGCCGGATAGAGGCCATTCAACCGGTCGATGCCCGCCGCCGCGGATGCCAGCAGCCCGTCGTCGCTGTCGGCGTGCGGAGTGGGCGCGTCCACCCAGTCGGAGAGCAATGCGAAGTACAGCGCGCCGTTGGGGCTCGCCAGATGATGAATTTCCAGTTGCTCGATCTGCTCGGCGAGCGCCGCTTCCGTCGTCAGCAGCACCGGCACGGCGACCATCGTGCGCAGGCCCGGCGGGATGCCGTCGAGCAACGCGAGGCCGGGCAGGATGTTCGCGCCGACATCGCGCATCACGCTGCGATTGACGAGCGCGAGCGCGGCATCGAGCGCGGGCAGCAGGCCGGCCAGACCGAGCCAGATCAGCCAGTGGCCGGGCGGTTCGACGCGCGCGAGCCACGCCATCATGCCTGCCAGCAGCAGTGCGGCGATCAGCCCGGTACGGCCGAGATAACCGCCGAGACCGGCGTTGCGTGTCAGACGCCGCAGCCACAACGCAACGGGCGGCCGATAGCCGATCTCCGCTTCGAGCGCGGCGCGGCCGTCCGCCAGCAGGTAGTAACCGGGGTCCGTCTCGCGGCCCGGCACCGCGCCGGCGGCCGGCGCGCGGGCTGCCGCATCGGCGACGACGCGCCGGGCAATCTCGAGCTCGCTGACCGGCGCGCCGCGCGCAAGCGCTTCGACCGCGTCGCGATACAGGTTGCGCGTGGGGAAATCCATCTCCGCGAAGCCCGGGTGGCTGCGCAGCACCTGATCGACCAGGCTGATGCGCTCGAACAGATCGGTCCAGTCCACCTCCGAAATCAGCCGCATGCTGGTGATCACGTTGCGCACGGTCAGGCTGGCGGCGCCCTGCTGATGGTTGACGGACGCAACGATCTGGTCCGGCGTCGCGCCGCGCGCCGCCAGGTGCCGATGCAGCCACGCCAGTGCCGGCACGACGGCCGGATCGGGATCATGCAGCCGCTGAATCAGCTGCACCGCGAACGTATCGTGCAATACGGCCTGCTCATAACGGGCGACGAGCGGCGCCGTCTCCACCCGCGCCTGCCCGCCTTCGCCGAGCAGGCGATCCGCGAGCGCGTCGGCGTCGAGCCGCGCGCGCCGGTCGTCGATGATCTGATCCGCGAGCCGCCGCAGGTTTTCGATCAGCACGATCCGCAGCGTGATCGCCACCGCCCACAGTTCGCCGATCGTCAGCGGTTCCACGGCCTGATAGGCAAGCATGAAACGGCATAGCGCATCGGGATCGAAACGGCTGTCGGTATGGGCGACGAATGACCAGTTGATCCCGAACACGCGCGGATAACCGGCGAACGGGCCGTTGCTCAGTTTGGGCAGTTGCCGGTAATAGCGAGGGGAAAGATCGTCGCGGATCTGCCGCACCTGTTCCGCGACAAGATAGTAGTTGTCGAGCAGCCACTCCGCCGCGGGCGTGATTTCTTCTCCGCGCGCGTCCGCGGCCACCGTGTTCCGGTAGGCCTTCAGCAGATGATCCGCGTTGTCATTCAGCCGTGCGGCCAGCGAGGGGCCCGACGCCGCACCGGTCAACACCTTCTGCGCGCGAGCCAGGCTGCCCGCATGCTGCGCGAGTCGCTCGTCGCCGAAGAACTCCTCGCGAATCGGCCGGGCATTGCTCCATGGCGAGGTCCGGCGTCGCGAAACGCGCGCAACGTGAATCTTCAAGAGACGTCCTCCCAGATGGCCGCACCGCTCGGCCACGCGCGCCCGGGCCGTCAAACCGCTTCCGACAGCGATGTCGCGACGGGTTCGCCACGCAACCCGCCGTGCTGCGCGGACCGGTCGGCGGCGTGCTCGCACGCCATCGACACGAACTCATCGCGAGTCGTATGCAGCGCGCCCGCCGTCCGATCGATGTCGTGCACGATGCGCTTCGGCAGGCACAGCTCGATCCGCACGGAACTCGACGTCATCCGGGTCAGGTCGATGTCGAAGAAGCGCCAGATCCCGTCGCCGGCATCGACCGCCGACGCCTGCAATACGGACATGTCCGTGGTCGGCGGCGGAACGAGACGCGCGGACCGGTCATAACGGGCCATGACCCGTTGCGCGACGGCCGCCTGCAACTCGCCATACGAGTCGCCCTCCACATCGACTTCGGGAAAATCCGGAAGCGCGCCGCGATAGCGGGGATTCCCGTGCCGCGTGATATAGATCGGATATTTCATGGTCCGCTCCAGACAGAAGAATGCGACGAACGTCATCGTGCATCGCGACGGCCCGATGAGTCGGTACGCTGAAGAACAGTCTTCGGGGCAGGTTTCGTGGTGACTTGCCCGTCGCGCACGCACCGGGTCGCCGGATGCCGCGCGATCCCCGCGTGGCAAGGGCAACACGCCCGATCCACGTACGGCACCGTACCGATGATTTGCACGGCGATCGAGCGCGTTGCTCGCATCGGGCGCGTCGGCCTCCTCTGTTGCCGGCACGCCCGGGACGCCTCGGGATGCGGCGCGTTTCATCGCGCATGCGCCAGGTTATTGCGATCGAAGCGGAGCGTCACCGTGAATCCCGTCACACTCGTTCGATCTGCCGCGCTCATCCTCGCGACATTCGCCGTCGGCGCGTGGGGCTGCCTGTGTCTCGCGGCCCCAATGCGTCATCGTCGCGGTCCTCGTCGCGCTCGTGCTGTCCACGCGGGTCGCCGACGTCCGGCATAAGTTCGCAATCCTTCGGATTGGCAAGCTGCAGAGCGACTTGCCGGAACCAATCGCCGGGCGTATGGTTTATTTCTCTGTCGCCCTTTTCCGGGAGATATCAAAATGGCTGCCATGCAATCCGCGGCCACGCCCCTCTCCGACGAGGAAGCCCGGCGCCAGTTGCGCCGCGCCGTCATAGCCAGCACGATCGGCACCACGATCGAATGGTATGACTTTTTCCTCTACAGCACGGTCACCGGCCTGGTCTTCGCAAAGCTGTATTTCCCGCAGTCCCACCCTCTCGTCGGCACGCTGCAGGCGTTCCTGATCTATGCCGTCGGCTTTGTCGCGCGGCCGGTCGGCGCCGCGATCTTCGGCCACTACGGCGACCGCATCGGACGCAAGGCCACCCTGATCGTGACCCTGTTGCTGATGGGCCTCGCCACGTTCGCCGTGGCCTTCGTCCCGACCTACGCGACGATCGGCATCTGGGGCGCCGTTCTCCTCACGGTGCTGCGCTTCATCCAGGGCGTCGGCGTCGGCGGCGAATGGGGCGGCTCGGTCCTGATGTCGATGGAGTGGGCGCGCACCAATGCGCATCGCGGCTTCGTCGCGTCGTGGCCGCAGTTCGGCGTGCCGGCGGGATTGTTCCTCGCCAACCTCGCCGTGCTGGCCATGAGCTGGTTTTCCGGCAGCAGTTTCCTCGCGTGGGGCTGGCGCGTGCCGTTTTTCCTCAGCATCGTGCTGGTCGCGATCGGGCTCTATATCCGCCTGAATATTCTCGAGACGCCGATCTTCGCGAAGCTGCTGGCCGAGCGCCGGATCGAGAAGACGCCGATGCTCGAAGTGCTGCGCAAGCAGCCGAGGGATATCGTGCTGTCGGCGTTTGCGCGGATGGCCGAACAGGCGCCGTTCTATATCTTTACGGCGTTCGTGTTCACTTATGGGATCACGGCACTCGGCGTCACGCGCGAACTGCTGCTGACGGCGGTGCTGGTTGCATCCGTGGTCGAATTCGTCACCATCCCGCTGTTCGGGCACGTGTCGGATCTGATCGGACGGCGGCGGATGTACATGATCGGTGCGGCTGCCGTCGGTGTATTCGGATTCCTCTACTTCGCGATGGTCGACAGCCGGAATCCGGTATGGATCTTCGCGGCCATCGTGCTGTCGCTGGTCCCGCATTCGATGATGTACGGGCCGCAGGCTGCGTTGATTGCCGAGTCGTTTACCGGGCGGTTGCGATACAGCGGTGCGTCGATGGGTTATCAGCTCGCTTCGGTCATCGCAGGCGGCCCGGCACCGCTGATCGCGACGGCGCTGTTTGCCTACTACCACTCGGGGTATGCGATCGCGGTATACGTGCTGGTATGTGCGGTGCTGAGCCTGGTCGCCGCATCAAAGCTCGGGGATTACACGAACAAGGATATTTCGCGGGAATACGACGAAGCGCGGGATCTGGGGGATCATGGGCACGCGCCGCCGGTGACCTGACGGGTTGGCCGCGCGCCAATCACTTCTTGTTGTCCGCGCGAACGGCGCCCAGCGCTTCGAGCAACGGCCGGAGCGCATCGAGTTCCGCGCCGAAGCCGGCCCAGTCCCCCGCCTTCATCCGCTCGATCGCGCGGTCGTAATGGGCCAGCGCTTCGCGGGCGCGCGCATCCGCCGCGCCGCGGGCCGGCGCCGCCACCGGCCCCGGCCCCGTCTCCTTGAAGAGCGCCGCAAGCGCCTCGCTCAGGTTTTCCTCCATCACGACGCGGTCGCCGTAGGCCGCGATCACCCGCTTCAGCTCCGGCAATTGACCCGACGCCGCGCGCAGATAAAGCGGCGACACGTAAAGTATCGAGTTCTCGATCGGCACGACCACGAGATGGCCGCGGATCACGCGCGAGCCCATCTGGTTCCACAGCGAGATCTGCTGCGAGATGTCCGTGCTCTGCTGGATGCGCGCCTCGATCTGGTACGGCCCGTAGATCAGCTTGTCCTTGGGGAACGCGTAGACGATCAGCTTGCCATACCCGGGCGGATCGCAACGCGCGGCCAGCCACGCGATCATGTTCTCGCGCTGGCTCGGCACCATCGGCAGCATCAGCACGAAGCCGGCCTGCGCATCGCCGGGCAGCCTCATGATCGTGTAGTACGGCGCCATCTGCGCGTTCGCTGCGTCGCCCCCGTCGATATCGCCCAGCGCGCGAGGAAACTGCCAGAGGTCCTCGCGGTTATAGAACACTTCCGGCGCATCCATGTGATAAGCGCGGTAGAGGTTCGCCTGGATCAGGAACAGATCCTCGGGGTAGCGGATATGCTGTCGAAGATCCGGCGGCATCGCGTCGAGCGGCTTGAACATGCCGGGGAAGATGCGCGCGTAAGTCCGAACCAGCGGATCGGAAGGATCGCTGACGTAGAAGTCGACCGTGCCGTTGTACGCGTCGACCACCACCTTGACCGCGTTGCGAATGTAGTTGGCGCCGTCGCCGACTCCGGGCGGCGCATACGGAAACCAGCGGCTGGTCGTATAGGCGTCCTGCATCCAGAACAGGCGTCCGTTGCTTGCCACGACATACGGGTCGTGGTCCAGCGCGAGAAACGGCGCAATCGTGCGTATCCGGTCCCGGATGTTGCGGTGAAACAGGATCCTGCTGTCGTCCGTGATGTAGTGCGTCAGCAGGATGTTGGGATCGCCGAACTGCCATGCGAAGAGGCTGCGCCGCGCCGCGCCGCCGATTGCGACACCGTCGCGCCCGCTGTAGGACGTGTAGACGTTGCTGTCGCCCTTCGGGTAGTCGAATTCGGGCACGCTGCCCTTCACGATCACATAACCCTGCCCGCCTTCGCCAAAGTAGATGCGCGGTTCGTGGATCGCCGGCCCGCCGTCCGCGACCGGCGGAATGTCGCGCAGATACAGCGACGGCAGGCCTTCCGTGGATTTCTCGGTGACCGGCGACATCACGACGCCGTTGCCGTGGGTAAACAGCAGATGCAGGTTCACCCAGGTTCGGGCGTTCTCCGGCAGCATCGTCTGCTCCAGTTCGCGCGCCGACAGCATGACCTGCCGGTAGCCGGAGTCGAGCCGGTAGCGATCGATATCCACGGAGAAGAACTTGTAGTAAGTCCTGATCTCCTGCAACTGCGCATAGGTATCCATCAGCGGCTGCACATCCCACAGGCGGATGTTGTCGACGGTCGCGCGATTGGCCTGCAGCGCCGCGAGATTCAGGCCCTGCCCGGCCGCAAACGGCTTGACCTCGATCTGCGCGAGACCGTAAGCCTGCCTCGTCAACGCGATGTTGTGCTGGATATAGGGCGTCTCGAGCTGCAGCTCGCTCGGCTTGACGTAGAAGCGCTGGAACAGCGCGGGATAGACGATACCGAGCGCAAACGAAGTGCCGAACACCAGCAGCACCGCAGCGGCCGGCAGCCGATAGCCGGGCCGGCGCAGGTTGACCAGCATCGCAACGGCCGACGCAACGGCGAGGCCGACGAGCAGCCACAGCACCGGCAGCATCACGTGGACATCCGTATAGCCGGCGCCGACCACGACACCGTTGTTGTCGTAGAGCAGCAGAAAGCGTTCGAGCCACCAGGACCAGGCTTTCAGCAGGAAGAACAGCGCCAGCAGCGCCGAACCGTGAACGGCGGCAGCCGACGAAAGCCCCTTCCGCGGGCGCAGCATGATGTCGCCGCGCAGCCAGTAGACGCTGGCCGCGACGATCGCGCAGCAGACGACCACTTGCAGCAGCAGGTTCTTCAGTACGATCCAGACGGGCAGCGCGAACAGATAGAAGCCGATGTCCTTGCCGAAGATCGGATCGCGCGCGCCGAACGGCACCCGATGCAGAAAGCGCAGCGCGACATCCCAACTCGACATCGCACCGGCGGCGATCGCAAGCCCGAGGAAGACGGCACCCGCGGCGATGACCGCGCGCCATGGAACGCGCGATGCGACCTCCGCTGCGAGCGCCCGAAGGACATCCTCCGCACGCGTCGACGAAGCTTCCTCTACCTGCCAGACATCGACGGACCTTGCAAAACGATGCGCGAGCAACCCCGACGCGCCGATCGCGGCCGCCGACACGGCGAGCACCGCGACGAACAGCAGCACCCTCGCGGACAGGATCGTCCAAAAGACGCCGGCATAGCCGATCGACGAGAACCAGAGCCAGTCGACCAGGATACCGGTGATGCGCCCGATGACGATCAGGCACGCGACGACGACCGCAGCCATGATCCCATAGCGCCTCAGGCGCGAGACGGACGTTGCTTGCGAGCGCATCGAGGCTCCTTTGCCGGGCCGTCATGCGAGGCCGGCTGCGGCCGGATCGGGGGGTGCCGCCGATCCGTCGGTCAGGATCGCGGCCGGCCGCATGTCATGTCTGAATGCTACGCCGGTTGCCGGCACGTCGCCATCCAACGGCATGCGCGACGTCACTTGCGGGCGATCGATCGCAGTGCACTGCAGCAAATCCGATCGCTCCCACTCGCGGGACGCGATGCGAAGCCGGGTGAGCATACGGTCAACGGGGCGTTTGCACACCATCCGGGTCACGCTCACAATGAGTGCTCGGGCGGCTTTCCGCACCGGCACGGACGGAGGGCGAAATGGACGATCCCCATGATCTTCAGCGCTTTGTCGACGCACAGGATCCGGTGTATGCGCAGGTATGTGACGAGCTGAAGAACGGACACAAGCGAAGCCACTGGATGTGGTTCGTGTTTCCGCAGATCGAAGGGCTTGGCGACAGCGCGATGGCGCAACGGTATGCGATCATGACACTGGCCGAAGCCGTCGCGTATCTTCAGCATCCGCTGCTCGGCGAAAGGCTGCGGGAATGCACGCGGCTGGTCAATCAGGTCGAAGGCAGTTCGATCCAGACGATTTTCGGGTATCCGGATTACCTGAAATTCCGGTCGTCGGTCACGTTGTTCGCGCATGCGACTGCCGATAACGCGGTGTTCGTGGAGGCGCTCGAGAAATATTTCGGCGGTGAGGCCGATCACAGCACGCTCGCGAGAATCTAGGCGGTGTCGGGCCGAATAAACCTCCACGCCACGACGGGTCGTTGGTCTTCCGCCCGTGTGTATCCGTTGAGGAGATTCGGTATTTCCCGATGCCTTGATTTTAAGCACCGCGTCGAACATCGATGGCCCGAGGTCAGCCGACTGACCCCGGGCCAAGGATTTCCCGCTGGTACCAGGCATCACAATCGCTGCCCGGCCCCCCCGGCCATTCGATGCTGCGCGACCTGCGTCAGAACTGATAACCCGCGCCCACCACCGCGCCGAAGTCCGACCGGCTGTTGCCCGTCACCGACGCCTTGACGACCCAGCGATTGCTCTCCGTCACGTACGAGTAGCCGGCGGCAAACCCCTGCTGACCGTGATAGTTCGAGGTCGCCGCCGACACCATCGAGCGGCCCGCGCCCGTCGGCTGCGGCAGGCCGGCCACCGCCATCGCCGACGCGACGCCGCCGTACATGTCCTTCTTCAGGTCGTTGAACGAGTTGTACACCTGCCCGATGCGCTGGTCGGTGTAGCTCTTCGCCTGCGTCGAAGCGGCCGTGAGGTTGTCGTTCAGCTGCTGCACGTTCACCGCGTCGGTCGGCGCCGTCCCGGCCGCGACGTTCGTGATCTGGCGCTCGCTGCCCTTCGCGCCGACCGAGAACGAATTGTCGCGATCGGCGACGGAGCCCTGGCCGACCGCCACCGCGTTCTTGCCGGTCGCGGTCGCCGTCGATCCGATCGAACCCGCATCGGCACGCGCGATCCACGTCGTGTTCGCATCGGTCGCCGCCGTGCGGATCCTGTCGTTGGCCGCCACGCTCTTCATCGCGTTGTTGAACTGGCCGACGTTGACCGCATCGTTGTCGTTCACGCCCGCCGCGACACCGGTCAGCGTGCGGTCGCCCGTCGTGCCGGAGAAATTCACGCTGGTGCCGCCCGTGTCCTTCCCGACCGTGATCGCGCCGTTCGGGTCCTGCTGCTGCACGAGGCCGGCCTTGCCGTTCGCGATGTTGGTCACGCTGCCCTGCAGGTTCGAGATGTCGGTCGTGTTCTTCGACACCTGCTGGTTGGTCGCGTAGAGCTGGGAGCCGTTCACCGCGTCCGTGCTGGTGGCGCTGAGGGTGCCGGCTTGCACGTTGGTGATGCGCGTGCCGCCGGCGCCGCCGAGCGTGATCGTGCTCTTCGAGCTGTCGTCGTACTGCACCGCGAGCGCGCCAAGCTGGTTGAGATTCGACTGCACGTCCTTCAGTTGCTTCACGTTCACCGCGTCGGTATCGCTGGTGCCCGCCGCGACGTTCTTGAGCACGACGGCCGAGTTCGTGTCGCCGCCGACGAGCGAAACCGAATTCAGCCGGTTGCCGTTCGCGTCGACATCGTATTTGACGACGTTCTTCACCGCCTCGCCGGTCTGACTGGACACCTGCGTGATCTGCTGTTCGAGAGCGGATTTCACGCCCGACAGCTGGCCGCCGTTCACCGCGTCCGTGCTGCCCGAGGCGACGTTGCCGTCGGCCACGTTCGTCAGCTTCGTCGGCGCGCCGGCGCGCGCCGCGCTGTAGGCGCCGAGTTTCGGGTCGAACTGCAGCGCGTCCTGCTGCAGCCCGGCGATCGCGGCCGTATTGCCGGCGATGTTCGTTTCGGCATTGCCGAGGCGCGTTTCGTGATTCTCGAGCGTCGTCGTGTTGCTGCCGACGCGGCCGTCGAGGTTCGTCAGCGCGTCGCCGACGTTGTTGAACGAGCCGCCGCCGACCTTATAAGCCGGCGCGCTGATCGAGCCGTCCGGATTCGCCGTTGCGCCGCCGCCGAGTGCGGCCGCGGTGCCGTCGATCGCGCGGCGCAACTGCGCGCCGTTCACCGCGTCCGTGCTGCCGGACGCCACGTTGCCTTCCGCGACGTTGGTCACGCGCACCGGGCTGCCGCCGTTGCCCGCGCCGAGCGAAACCTGCCGCTTGCTCGCATCGTCGTACTTCACGGCCAGCGCATCGAGCTGGCTCGTGCCGTCGTGAATCGCCGCGGTCAACTGATCGACGTTGACCGCGTCCGTTCCGTTCTTGCCGGCCGCGACGTTGCTGATGAGTTGCGGGCCGTTGCCGCCGTGGCTCGCATCGTACGCGCCGAGGCCCGCATTCCACTGGAGCGCATCCTGCTGGAGCGCGGCGATGTTGCCCGTGTTCGTCGTCACCTGATTGCCGACGGTCGCGATCGACTGATTGAGCGTGTCGGTCGCCTTGCCGAGCTGGCCGACGTTCACCGCGTCGCCCGCGGCAATGCCGTCCGCGACGTTGTGCAGGCCGACCGGCGCCTGCGCGCCCTGGCCGCCGAGCGTGACGCCGCCGTGCGCGTCGTCGTCGTACTGCACGGCGTTCTTCGTCGCAGCGCCGATCTGGCTGGTGATCGACGTGCTCAGGTTGCCGAGCGTCGTGCTGAGGTTGTTCGTCACGCTCGTGCTGAGCGATGCGAGGCCGCCGTTCAGTTGCCCGACGTTGACGGCGTCGTGCATGTCCTTGCCGTCCGCGACGTTGTGCAACGTGGTGCCGTTGGTGCCGGCGAACGTCACCGAGTCGAACCCGCTCGCGCCGTCGTACTTCACGTTGCGCGTATCGGCCGCCTGCAGGTTGCCGATGTCCGAGGCCGCCGTGCTCAGCGACGTGTTGATGCCGGAGACGCTGTTCTGCAGGTTCGCGATGTTCGAAGCCGCCGTCGAGATGGACGTTTGCAGCGGCGCGACGCTGCCCTTCAACTGGCCGACGTTCACCGCGTCGGTATCGGCCACGCCGGCCGCGACGCCGCCGATCGTGGTGCCGTTGCTGCCGTCGAGCGCGATCGCCGCATGCGAATCGTCCGTGTATTTCACGACGTTCTGCGTTGCCGACACGATGCTCGTGCTGAGGCTGTTGCCCACATTGGTCACACGCTGGTCGACGTTCGTGATCGACGTCGACAACGAATTGCCGACCGACGTCACGCGCGCGTCGACATTGCCGATGCCCGTGCTGAGCGTGCTGTTCACGTTCTTCAACTGCTGGACGTTGACGGCGTCCGTATCGGCCGCGCCCGCCGCGACGTTCCTGAGCTGGCGTTCGTTGCCGAGCGCGCCGAACGACACCGCGCCGCCGACCGGCGCGGCCGTGCCGCCGAATACCGGCGTGCCGCCGTTGTTCGCGCCGACGCTGCCCGAGCCGATCGCCACCTGGTTGTTGTCGTTCGTCTGCGCGCCCGCGCCGATCGCCACGGATTGCGTGCCGCCGGCGCGCGTCTGAGTCGCCGCGTCGTACGCGGCGCCGTTCGATACGCCGTCGCTCGACGTCGGGTTGGCGCCGCCGATCGCAATCGAGCGATCGCCGCTGGCCAGCGCCGAGTGGCCGAGCGCGATCGAGCTCGTGCCGTGCGCATCCGCGACGTTGCCGAGCGCCATCGAGAAATCGCCGACCGCGGCCGACTGGCGGCCGACCGCGAGCGACGTATTGCCTTGCGCGACCGCCACCGTGCCGATCGCCGTGGCCGAGTTCGCCAGCGCCTGCGAGCCGACGCCGATCGCAATCGCGCCGCCGCTGCTGGTGCCGCCCTTGCTGCTTGCATTCGACTGATCGCCGATCGCGATACCGCTGGTGCCGGCCCTGGCATTCGTTCCCTGCGTCACGTTCGAGGTGCTCACCGCCACGTAGCTCCCGCTCTTCGTTGCCACGCAGAGCGGGTTGGTCCCGTCGATGCACTGGCCATTCAGCGCGTTGTCCGGGTTGCCGCGGTCGACGAAATTGTCCGCGTGCGCGACGCCCGCGATCAGCACACCTGCACCCGTGAACATGGCGGCGGCAAGCGCCGAAATCTGATTCCTCTTCATGCTGTTCTGCTCCGTTTTGTAGCGTCTGGTTTGAATACGGACTACTTACTTTTATTGACAGCTTCGACTTCGACTGCGATTGCGACTTCAGTGCGGAACCTGTTCCCGATGCCCGGCCCGGGCGTGTCGAACGCGACACGCACCGACCGCGCAAATCGACAGGGCGTCCGATAGCCCGGGCACGCCGTCTCTTTGCGGCCCGTTCCGTTAATTCGTTACGTACATTAGGAATACGTAGTGTTATTTATGGACGAACTCTCCCCCGACTGAATCCGGAGATTCAACCCGTCTTTATAACTACCCCGAATCCGACGTCGCGCCGACCGCGACCAACCTCGTCTCTTTTATTTCATCTCCGGCAACCGGATTTCCGCTTCGATGCCCAGAACATCCGCTCGGACATACATCGACCGATGCTTCGGACTTGAATCGCGCAACGTCCATCGCGGTTCGCCGAGCCTTCGGTTGTTCCGTGCCATCCGGCGCCCAAAGTTCGGACGAATTATGAGACACGAACGATGATTATCAAAGGCGACATTGTTTATAGATTGCAAAATCCAATATATTCAATGAGTTACTTAAAATATTTCCGCTTCGCAAACGATTGCGCGCCATTGCGATTAATGGGAATGTTTTTTGCAGCAGATAAATACTTTGCCGAAGCGGATTTGAATTAAATGCAATCGAACGACTCGCGACCACGGAGTCGACTCGACCGAGCCATTGCGTGCCGGACACACATGGAGTCAGCGCGCTTTGACGAACATCAACATGGCGACACTGCAGGCAAAAACCACATCACATCCTGAAAATGCGTAAAACGACATGACGCGAATATCGACAAGCCATCTGGCGGGATTCGAAATATGCTCCTACAATTCCGCTCGCATCGATACCGGCAGCCGCGACCATTCACGACGCGACCACGGCAATTCTCCGCGCCTTTACCGGCTCAGCGATCAAAACAACGAACGCCGGGTATTGCGCCGAGCGGTTGCCTGCCGCGCAGTCCGGCCCATTCCGATTGTCGATGCGAGCGTGCGATGCGTTTTGCGCGTCGTCATAGAGCGGCTTCCGACGATTCCCCGCACCGGGCAGGCCACCCGCGGGATCACAGCCAGCCGCCTTTCCAGAACAGGTGCACGATGCCCCCATCGATCTCCGCATTGAGCGACGCCCATCTCCTGATCGTCGACGATCAGCCCGACCAGCTGCGTTTGCTGATCGACATCCTGCGCAGCACCGGCTGCCGGATCAGCATCGCATTCGACGGGGCGCAGGCGTGCGAGCGCGCGCAGGCGCTGATACCCGACCTGATCCTGATGGATGTCCGCATGCCGCGCATGGACGGTTTTACCGCGTGCCGGCTGCTGGCCGCCGATCCGCTGACGAGCGCGATTCCGGTCATCTTCCTGACCGTGGCCGGCGAATTGCACGAACGCCTCGAGGGGCTGGAGATTGGCGGCGTCGACTATGTGGTGAAGCCGTTCGAGCCTGCCGAAGTGCTCGCGCGAATTCGCGTGCAGCTCGCACGGACCCGGCGTGAGCGGCCTGTCGACACGGAGAGTCCGTTACCGGACGGCAAGGACGACGACATCATCGTGCGCGCGGCCATTCGCCACCTGTCGCGTACATTGAACGATCCGCCGACGGTCGAGCAACTGGCGCGCGCGGTCGGCACGCATGAAAAGCGGCTGTCACGCGCGTTTCGCGACAATCTCGGCCAGACGGTGTTCGAATATCTGCGGCACGAGCGGCTGCGGATCGCGCAGAATCTGCTGGATTCGACGTCGCTCAGCATCGCCAGCATCGCGAAGGAAATCGGCTTTGCCACGCCGGCGAACTTCGCGACCGCCTTCCGCGAACGTTTCGGCATCACACCGACCGAATGGCGGCGCCAGCGCCACGCGGGCCGGCGCGCCGCGACCCGCGAACCGCAACGCGGCGCATAGGCCGGGGCGGCGCGAGCGCGATTACCAGTTGTATTTCGCGCTGGCCAGCACGGTCCGCTCGTTGCCGAACACGCACACCGTGTACGACGTGCAGCCGCTGACGTAACGCCGGTCGAACAGGTTCGCGACGTTCAGCGCGAACCGCCAGTGGCGCATCTCGTAGTGCATCGCCAGGTCGTACAGCGTCGTGCTCGGCACCGTCAGCGAGTTGTCGGGGGCACCGGCCGACGCGCTCTGGTAGCGCACGCCGGCGCCGATCCCGAGGCCCGACAGCGCGCCCGTATGCCAGGTCCAGTCGGCCCACATCGACGCCATCTGCCGCGGCAGCGGCACGGACACCGGCCAGTGGTTCAGCGACGCGTCGTTCGCCCGCACGTTCTTGACGTCCTGATACATATACGACGCGACGATCGACAGCTCGCGTGTCACCTTGCCGACCGCGCTCAGCTCGATGCCGCGCGAGCGCACCTTGCCGGTCTGCACGGATGTCGTGCCGGTGGGATCGAGATTCGCCGGTGTCGGGGTCACGACGTTGGTCTGGTCGATCTGGTAAATGGCCGCGTTCAGCATCAGGTTCTGGCCGGGCGGTTGCCAGCGCAGCCCGGCTTCCGTCTGCGTGCCGCGCGTCGGCTTCGGCAAACCGCCGCCGGCCATCCGCACGCCGATGACCGGATCGAACGACGTCGAATAACCCACATACGGCGACAGCCCCGCATCACCCTGATAGGTGAGCCCGACGCGCCCGGAGAACGCACTGACGTCCTGCCGCGTCTGCGTGCCGGCCGTCCGGTCGTCGAACCGCGCATTCACGCGGTCCTCGCGGCCGCCGAGCGTCAGCGTCCAGCGCTGCCAGCGAATCTGGTCCTGCGCGTACACGCCGACCGCGTTCATCGCCGTGTACTGGTCGACGTGGCCGAGCGACGTCGGGCCGGAGAAGATCGCGGCCGTCACGGGCCGATAGACGGGGTGGTACAGGTTCAGCGACGGCGCCAGCGCGAGCCACACGCTGTTGGTCGTCGTCTGCCGGTCGAACTGCAGGCCGAACAGCAGCGTGTGTTCGAACGGCCCCGTGCCGAAGCGCGCCTGCGCGCGGTTGTCGATATCGAGCCGGCTGTAGTTGAGCTGGAACAGCCCCGCGAAACGCATCATGTTGGTCGTGCTGCGGGGCGCCAGGCCGATGCCGAACACAGTCGCGTCGTCGAGCGACAGGTGCGACCAGCGCACGTCCTGGTGCAGCGTCCAGATCGCATTCACGCGATGCTCCAGCGCGTAGCCGAGCGACCATTGCTTCTTCCGGTAGTCGTTGAACGCAGGGTCGCCCATGTAGATGTCCTGCGACAGGCGGCCGTTCGGGTTCGGCAGCACCGTGCCCGACGCGGGCAGGAAGTTCGACGAGATGTCGCCGCTGTCCTGCAGGAACGACGCGGAAAACGTCAGCGACGTATCGGCGTTCGGCCGCCATCGGAACGACGGCGCCAGCGCGACGCGCCGGTCGCCGTTCGGGCCGGTCACCGCATTGCCGTCGCGCGCAACGCCGACGAAGCGATACGCATACCGGCCGTCCGGGTCGAGCCGGTCGCCGACGTCGAACATGAACTGCTTGCGCGCATCGTTGCCGATCTGCACGCCGGCTTCGCGCACGCGCTCGCCGTCGGCGAGTTTCGTGTGCGCGTCGACGATCGCGCCGGGCTCGCCCGCGCCGTACAGCACCGACGTCGGCCCGCGCAGCACCGCGATCGAGTCGATCGTGTACGGGTCGACGCGCCAGTTCGCGATCACGGCCGTATTCGGCGTCGGCACGCCGTCGACGTACAGCGTCGGCGTGAAGCCGCGCAGCGCCGCATACCAGTCGGTCCGGCTGTCGGCGCCGAACGTCGCGAAACCCGGCACGTAGCGCAGCGCCTGGTTCAGGTCGGCCGCGCCGGTCATCTCGATCTGTTGCGCGGTCACGATGTTGGTCGTCTGCGGGATCTCGGCCACCGGCGTGTCGGTCTTCGTGCCGGCCGTGGTGCGCAGCCCGACGAGCCCGACGGACGATCCGCCGGCCGTTCCACCGGCCGTTCCTTTCACGTCGATCGGCGGTAGCACGGCCACCGCCGCTGCGCCGGCCTGCTGCGGCGCCGCTGCGTTCGACGCCTGCGCGTGCGCGCCGCCCGCTGCGGCCACGCACAACGCTCCCCCGGCAGCGATCGCCCATGCGCGTCGCGCCGCCCCTGTCTCCGTCAACATCGTTCAATACTCC
Source organism: Burkholderia sp. LFS061 (assembly GCF_047978125.1). Taxonomy (NCBI): domain Bacteria; kingdom Pseudomonadati; phylum Pseudomonadota; class Betaproteobacteria; order Burkholderiales; family Burkholderiaceae; genus Burkholderia; species Burkholderia sp. LFS061. Next base: position 226,793 of record NZ_JBFPFS010000005.1, read on the forward strand.
GTCGTGCTGTCTTGGCCCGTTCGGCCGGATCGAGGCACGGTGCGCCGCCGGCGTCCGTCCTGCGCTGTCTTGATGGTCGTGCTGGTGATGTCGGTCGCGCGCGAGTCGCCCTGCACTGGCCGGCACTGGCCGATGGCGCAATTCGCGAGCGCAGCGATCATACCGGTCGAACGTGGCGCGGTCTTTAAAAAAAAATGCGCTTCCAGGCGAATCACGGGTTCGACGCGTTGGGGGCAGGCGAGGAAACGACGCGTGACGGATCGTCCGCCGTTCGGCAGCAGGCCGGCGCAACGGATACCGGCCTCGGTCGCGCAGGCTTCGCTAAAGCGGTGAAGGGAGAAGGTTCGGGGGCCGACCGCGCTGCATCGCGTTCTGGCGGTCGTGCCGGCCGGCTGCGCACCGTGCCGGGGGCAACTTGTCGTCAGGGCGACCCGGTAACGTCCGGGGAGCCGCACGGCGCGTGCGCGCCGGCGGTTCACTACGGGTTCAATTCCGCACGCGCCGCAACCTGAGCGTTGCCGACGGCGACTCGCCGAACGCCCGCTTGTACTCGATCGCGAAGCGCCCGAGGTGCGCGAATCCCCATTTCAGCGCGATGTCGGTGACCGACGCGAGCCCCGGCGTGTCGTCGGCCAGCAGCGCCTCGCGCACATGCTGCAGCCGCAACTGCCGCACGAAGCCCATCGGCGTGATCCCGTGGCGATTGCGGAAACCGGCGAACAACGTGCTCGGGCTGACACCGGCGAGCTCGGCGAGCCGTTCGATCGTCAGCGGCTCGTCGAGATGCGCACGGATGTATTCCTCGACGCGCCGCACGTAGAACGGCGCGAGCGCCATCGGCACGTGCCGCGTGCCGTTGCGCGCGCTGTTCGGGTGGCCGTGCAGCAGCAGGTTGAGCAACGTCGATTCGAGCTGCTCGAACGCGAGCGGGTGACGCAGCGGATGCGTATCCGTCGCGATCGCACCGGCGAGGATCGGCAGCATCTGGGCCAGACACGTCCCCTGCTGCGACGACAGGCTGAATTCAGGTTCGAATTCGACCGGCGCGCGCCGATCGTCGCCGAAATGCCGCTGCGCGTGGCGCTCCATCACCTCGCGCTCGATGCGCAGGATGACTTGCGGGCATGCATCGCCCCACCGCATCTTGAGCGGCAGCGTCGGCGAGATCAGCGACGCAGTGCCCGGCGACGACACGAAGCGCGTCGAGCCGCACTCGATCTCGGCGTCGCCGCGCAGCGGGATCTGCAACAGGAAGAAGTGTTCGAGCGGCCCCGGCTCGATGCTGACGCCGCCGCCGTAATCGAGCAAGTTCAACGACAGGTTGCCCCAGCGCGCATGGTGCATGCAGCTGTGCAACGCGCGCGACTGGCCGATAGGCGTGAGGCGGTGCGGCTTGAACACATCGGCGACGCGTGCGCGCACCTCGTCGACATCGTCCGACTGCAGCAGCAGGTTGTCGTGATTGAAACAGGCGGCGTCGGCAAGCCAGCCGGTTTCGCAAATTTGCGCCATCGAAGTTCTCCCGTCATGCTCGATCGCACTCGCGCCGTGCATGTGTTCCCGGTATTGGGGAATCCCGCTGCACGATCCGGATAGCGCCCGGAGTATCCGGACAGTCCGGCCATCCGAACCCGCAAGTCCCGCGCAAACGACGCAAGAATCGGACCGTTCGCGCATCGTAGAAAACTGTGCGGGGCTTCCGTATCCGCACATACCCGCAGTCGGCCGCGCGCCCGCCCTGGCGCGGCGGCCGGATCGTCAGGTTTCCGGAGTTCACGGATACCGGCCGAAGAAAGCGGATAGAAGCGCGCGTTTCGTCCGCCAATACTGGGCCCGTCACTGAAACGAACAGCATGGAGGGACACATGAAAGGACGTTACATCGAGATTCCGTCGCCGGAAGGCGGGACGTTTCGCGCATACCTGAGCACGCCGGCCGGCGGCAGCGGGCCAGGCATCGTGCTGTGTCACGAGATCTTCGGCGCGAACGCGACGATGCGGGAAACGGCCGACTACTACGCGGAGGAAGGCTACGCGGTGCTCGTGCCCGACCTGTTCTGGCGCCAGTCGCCGGGGATCGAGCTCGGAGATTCCCCTGCCGATTTCGAGCGCGCGATGGCGCTTTATCGCGAGTACGACGAGAACAAGGGCGTCGAGGACGTCGGCGCCGCGCTGCGCGTGCTCACGCAACGGCCGGAATGCACGGGCGAAGCCGGCGTGCTCGGCTACTGCCTAGGCGGCAAGCTCGCGTATCTCGCCGCATGCCGGCTGCCGGGCGTGGCCGCCGCGGTCAGCTACTACGGCGTCGGCATCGAGCACGCGCTGGACGAGGCCGCGCACCTGCGCGGGCGGCTCGTGCTGCAGATCGCGGCGCAGGACCGCTTCTGCCCGCCCGACGCGCAGCAGCGCATCGCCGAAGCGCTGTCGGGGCGCGAAGGTGTCGAGGTGTATGTCTATCCGGGCGTCGATCACGCGTTCGCCCGCATCGGCGGCGACCATTTCGACAAGGCCGCGGCGATCATGGCGCATCAGCGCTCGATCGCCGCGTTCCGCGCCGCGCTCGGGCCGCGCTACGACCTCTCCGCGCTGTGGGAAGCGCATCTCCTGCACGAGTTCGACACGCGCAACGTCGACGCGACGATGGCCACGATGGTGGCCGAGCCGTACGTCAACCATATTCCGACGCTGACGGGCGGCGTCGGCTACGACGAGCTCAAGCGTTTCTACACGCATCACTTCGTGCATGCGAATCCGCCCGACACCACGATCACGCCGATCTCGCGCACGATCGGCGCGAGCCAGATCGTCGACGAACTGCTGTTCTGCTTCACGCACACCACCGAGATCGACTGGATGCTGCCGGGCGTCGCGCCGACCGGCAGACGCGTCGAGATCCCGCTCGTCGCGATCGTGAAGTTTCGCGGCGACAAGCTCTATCACGAACACATCTACTGGGATCAGGGGAGCGTGCTCGTGCAGGTCGGCCTGCTCGATCCGGCCGGCCTGCCGGTCGCGGGCGTCGAAACGGCGCGCAAGCTGCTCGACGAAACCGTGCCGTCTAACGGCCTGATGCGCCGCTGGCAGGACAGCGAACCGTCGCCGGACGCGCGTTGACGCGCCCCTTCCGTCACCCTTCGATTCCGGGAGATACCCCATGACTACCCTTGCTGGCAAAGTCGCGATCGTCACCGGCGGCGCCACGCTGATCGGCGCCGCGGTCGCGCAGGACCTGACCCGTGCCGGCGCGTGCGTCGCGATACTCGATCTCGATACCGAGAACGGCTCGCGCGTCGCCGATTCGCTCGGCGAACGCGCGATGTTCGTCGCGATCGACATCACCGACGACCGTGCGATCGAGCGCGCGGTGTCGGCCATCGCCGAACGGTTCGGCGCGATCGACATGCTCGTCAACCTCGCGTGCAGCTATGTCGACAACGGCATCCAGGCGACCCGCAACGACTGGCTCGCCGCGATGGACGTGAACGTCGTGTCGGCGGCGATGCTGGCGAAGGCCGTTCATCCGCACATGGTCCGGCGCGGCGGCGGCGCGATCGTGAACTTCAGCTCGATCTCGGCCCAGTGCGCGCAAACCGGCCGCTGGCTGTATCCGACCTCCAAGGCGGCGATCCGCCAGCTCACGCGCAGCATGGCGATGGATCTCGCGCCCGACCGGATTCGCGTCAACTCGGTGTCGCCGGGATGGACATGGTCGCGCGTGATGGACGAGATGACGCGCGGCGACCGCGCGAAGACCGATCGCGTCGCCGCGCCGTTTCACCTGCTCGGCCGGGTCGGCGATCCGTCGGAGGTCGCGCAGGTCGTGACGTTCCTGTGCAGCGATGCGGCGAGCTTCGTGACGGGCGCCGACTACGCGGTGGACGGCGGTTATTCCGCGATGGGCCCCGAACAGGCGGTGCCGGCCATTCCGCGCCTGGCGGAATGACCGCCCGCCGCCGCTCCCCGCATCCATTCCGGCCGGCATCCGGCCATCCAAGGACATTCTCATGAGACGCATCGCTATCGTCGGCGCCGGCCAGTCCGGCCTGCAACTCGCCTTCGCCCTGCTCGACCAGGGCTACCACGTCACGCTCGCGACCAATCGCGACGCGGAGCAGATCCGCGCCGGCAAGGTCATGTCGAGCCAGTGCATGTTCCATACCGCGCTGCAGATCGAGCGCGATCTCGGCCTGAACACCTGGGAGGAAGCGTGCCCGTCCGTCGAAGGCATCGGCATCGCGGTGCCGCACCCGGACGGCAACGGCCGCAAGGCGATTGACTGGTCGTCGCGGCTGACCCGCTATGCACAGTCCGTCGACCAGCGCCTGAAGATGGCCGACTGGCTCGACGGCGTTCGGCGCCGCGGCGCGGACGTGCGTATCTGCGACGTCGGCGTGCCCGAACTCGAGGAACTGGCGCGCAGCCACGATCTCGTGCTGCTCGCCGCCGGCAAGGGCGAAATCGTCAACCTGCTCGGCCGCGACGACGCGCGCAGCGCGTTCGACCGCCCGCAACGCGCGCTCGCCCTCACCTACGTGAAAGGGATGGCGCCGAGCCAGCCGTATTCGCGGGTGCGCTTCAACCTGCTGCCCGGCATCGGCGAGTACTTCGTGTTCCCCGCGCTGACCACGACGGGCCCGTGCGAAATCATGGTGTTCGAAGGCATTCCGGGCGGCCCGCTCGACTGCTGGGCCGACGTGAAGACACCCGAGCAGCACCTCGATCGAAGCCTGTCGTTCCTGCAGCAGTATGTGCCGTGGGAATTCGAGCGCTGCCGCGACGTCGAGCTGACCGATCCGAACGGCACGCTGTCCGGGCGCTTTGCGCCGACGGTGCGCAAGCCGTTCTTCCGGCTGCCGTCGGGCCGCACGGTGTTCGGGATGGCCGATGCGGTGGTGGTCAACGATCCGATCACAGGCCAAGGATCGAACAACGCCGCGAAATGCGCGAACGCCTATTTCGACGCGATCGTCGCGCGCGATGCCGCGCCGTTCGGCGAGGACTGGATGCAGCAGACGTTCGAAGGCTACTGGGCCTACGCGCAGCATGTCGTGCGCTGGACCAACTCGCTGCTCACGCCGCCGCCGCCGCACATTCTCGAACTGCTCGGCGCGGCCGGCCAGTTGCCGTCGCTCGCCGCGGCGATCGTCGACGGCTTCGACGATCCGCGCCGGTTCTCCCCGTGGTGGTTCGAGCCGTCGGCGTGCGCGGCGCTGATCCGCGAACACAGTACCCGTTCGGAGTAACCGACATGGAAACGACCGTTAACTGCAGCTCAAGCGTCGACCCGATGCAATTGCGTGCCGCGTTCGGGCAGTTCCCGACCGGCGTCACCGTGATCACCACGTGCGCGGCCGACGGACGCAAGGTGGGCCTCACCGCCAATTCGTTCTCGTCGCTGTCGCTGGATCCGCCGCTCGTGCTGTGGAGCCTTCGCAAGGTCGCGCCGAGCCGGCCCGATTTCGTCGCGGCCACCCACTTCGCGATCAACATCCTCGCGCACGACCAGATCGACCTGTCGCGCCGCTTCGCGACGCCCAGTGCCGACAAGTTCGACGGCGTGCTTCACGTGGATTCGGACAGCGGCGGCGTGCCCTGCCTCGACGGTGCGAGCGCGCGCTTCGTGTGCCGCAACGTCGGCCATTACGAAGGCGGCGATCACCTGCTCTTCATCGGCCAGATCGAGCAGTTCGACGCGTTCGGCAAGGCACCGCTCGTGTTCCATGCCGGCCAGTATCGTGCGATTGCCGATCACCCCGATCTTTCACACGCCGTTTGATTAGTTATACAAATGAATATCCAGGAGGTGGTGAACATGAAACTCGGCTCTCGCTTGCTCGTCGCCGCAGGCCTCGCGATCGCCGGCCTGGCCGGCCACGCGTCGGCCAACGCGGCCGACCTGCCGCCGGTCAACCTCGGCATGACCAGTTTTCTCGACGGGATGCCGCCGGCTGGCTCCGGCTGGTACGGCACGCAGTACCTGCAGTACTACACGGCCGGCCGCATCAACGACAATGCCGGCAACAAGGTCGGCCTGCCGAAGCAGGACATCGACCTGTTCGCGGGCCTGAGCCAGCTCGTCTATCAATCGCCGCTGACGTTCGCCGGCATGCATCCGGGCCTCGACGTGATCCTGCCGTGGATTGCATCGGCGCGTACCGACGACGGCATCGGCAACGTCGCGCTGAATTCGCGGGCCGGGTTCGGCGATCTGCTGATCGGCCCGTTCATCCAGTTCGACCCGGTGATGGGCGCGCAGGGCCCGCGCTTCGCGCAGCGCGTGGAATTCCAGTTCATCGCGCCGACCGGCGCGTATGATCCGTCGCGCGCGATCAACCCGGGCAGCCATTTCTGGTCGTTCGACCCGTACTGGGCGGCGACGCTGTGGCTGACGCCGAAATGGACCGTGTCATGGCGCCTGCACTATCTGTGGAACGCGACCAACCATCAGCCGGCCGCGTCGCTCGGCCCCGACGTGACGTCGACCCGGGCCGGCCAGGCGATCCATGCGAACTTCGCGACCGAGTATGAAGTGCGCCCGGGCCTGCGGCTGGGACTCAACGGCTACTGGCTGCGCCAGACCACCGACATGAAGGAAAACGGGCAGGACGTGCCCGGTACGCGCGAGGCCGTGCTGGCAATCGGCCCGGGCGCCATGGTCAGCTTCTCGCCGCACGATCACCTGCTGTTCAATACGTACTTCGAGTTCCAAGCGCGAAACCGGCCGCAGGGGACGCGGATGGTGCTGCGTTATGTGCATCACTTCCAGTGATGCGGTGGCGCGGCGGGCACGCAAACCGGCTTGCGCGAGCGGCGCGATTCGTTCGGCCCGCGCACCGGCCGGGAGGCCGGCAACGGGGCCTTCAGGGTTAGCAGTAGGGGGCAGCCGATGAGGGCGGTGGACTACGGCTTGCTCCATGGCCGACCATGGGTCCAGGATGCGTTGACGCCGCTATGGTCGACCTGTCTCGCGGCGCCGCCTGGGGAGGGAGCCTCCATGAAGCCTGTTGCCGTGCCGGCCGGCGCGTGTGTCGGGGCCGGCACGCAAAACCTTTGGCACTGCGCTCGAAGCCGCGCGTGTCCGCCGCTCACGGCGCGATGCTGACGAACGTCGGCAGCAGCACGCGATAGACGTGAATCATCGCCGGCCCGAGCAGCACCAGCATCAGCGCGGGAAAGATGCAGAAGATCAGCGGGAACAGCAGCTTCAGCGCGATCTTCGCCGCACGCTCTTCCGCGCGCATCCGCCGCCGCGTGCGCAGCATGTCCGACAGCACGCGCAGCGATTCGCTGATGCTCGTGCCGAAGCGATCGGCCTGGATCAGCATCGCGCAGAACGACTCGATGTCCTCGACGCCGGTGCGCAGCGCGAAATTGCGCAGCGCCGTCTCCTTCGTGAAGCCGGAGCGCATCTCGAGCAGCAGCAGGTCGAGTTCGCTCGCGACCACGTCGCTGCGAAACCGCAGTTCCTCGCTCACCCGCATCAGCGCCGCGTCGAGCCCGAGCCCCGCTTCGACGCACACCGTCAGCAGGTCGAGCGCGTCCGGAAAATCCTCGAAGATCGTCCGCTGGCGCACCTTGACCCGCTGCGACAGCACGACGTTCGGGATGTAGTAGCCGATCCCGGCGAGCGCCACGAGGATGACCGACAACAGCGCGCGCTCGTCGCCGAGCTTGGTCGTGATCAGCCCCAGCAGCGCCGCGCACGGCAACGCGAGCGCGAGCAACGTCTTCGCGGTGAAATAGAGTGCGGCCGCGCTCTGGTTGCGCCACCCGGCATTCATGAGCCGGATGCGCAGCGGCGAATTCTCCCAGCCCTCCTTCGGCACCGACAGCTTCGAGATCGGGGCGGACAGCTCGACCAGCTTCGCGACCCAGCGCGACGCCAGGTCGTCGCCCAGGCCCGCGGCGGCACCCGCACCCGTATCGGCGCCACCGGCCTGCTGGAGCCGGCGCTGGATACTGCGCGGCGCGAACAGCAGCATCGCGACGAGCACGCCGCCGACCACGAAGATGAACAAGCCGCCCAGCATCACGGCCTGGACCACGTTCAGATTTTGCATGACAGCCTCGCAACGGTTCGTTATTCGACTCGCGCGTCAGACGCGAATGCGGACAATGCGGCGGATCCAGAACAGGCCGAAGAGCATCGACACCAGCATCCCGCCGACCATCCTGATCCCTGCCGGATCCTCCCAGAGCACCGACAGGAACTCGCGGTTCAGCAGCGCCATCGCCGCGGCGGTACCGAACGGCAGCAGCCCGAGAATCCACGCCGACAGCCGCCCTTCCGCCGACAGCACGCGCACCTTGTCGAACAGCTTGAAGCGCTCGCGGATCAGCGCGGCGATGCTGTCGAGCAGCTCGGCCAGGTTGCCGCCCGTCTCGCGCTGGATCAGCACCGCGATCACGAAGTAGCGCAGGTCCTGCACCGGCACGCGCGTCGCGAGGTTCATCAGCGCGTCGTGCAGCGACACGCCGTAGTTGACTTCGTCGAACGTGATCCGGAACTCGCCGCCCATCGGATCGGGAAACTCTTCGCCGACCATCCCGAGCGTGCCCGTGAACGAATGACCGGAGCGCAGCGCGCGCGCGATCATGTCGCAGATGTCCGGCAGCTGCCGCTCGAGCTTGAGCATCCGGCGCGCACGGCGGCGCATCACGTACATCGTCGGCAGGCACGCGGCAAACAGCGCGCCCGGCAGCGCGGCCAGTTGCGGCAACGTGGCGAGGCTCAGCGCGAGCCACGTGAACGCCGCGAACACCACGCTGAGCACGATCAGCTTCGGCAGCGTCCAGTCGAGGCCCGATTGCTGGATCACGAGATCGAGCGAGTGCACGCGCGGCAAGCTCAACAGCAGCCGGTCGAACGGCTTCGAATCGTCGAGCATCCGCTTCTTCAGGATCGACAGCCGCTCCTGCTGCACGTTGCCGCCGGCCGACATCGCGCGAATGCGCGATTCGATCCGGCGCGCGGCGGCGCCGTGCCGCGCGTTCCACCATTGATAGGCGCCTTCGATCGCGAGCACGACCGCGACGAAGGTGAGAATCACAAAACCGTAAAAGATCGTGTTCATGAAGCCTCCCCGGCAGCAAACGGCGCCATGTCGTCAGTTCGTCTCGTAACGCTGGGACGGGTCGTACAGCGAATCCGGCAGGTTGATGCCGAATGCCTGCAGCCGCTCGACGAACTTCGGCCGTACGCCGGTCGCGCAGAAGTGGCCGCGTACCGTGCCGTCGCGATCCACGCCCGTGCGCTTGAACGTGAAGATCTCCTGCATGTTGATGATGTCGCCTTCCATCCCGGTCAGCTCCTGGATGCTGACGATCTTGCGCTTGCCGTCCGTCAGCCGCGCCGCCTGCACGACCACGGAGATTGCCGACGCGATCTGCTGGCGCATCGTCTTCGGCGGCAGCGACAGGCCGGAGACGCTGATCATGTTCTCGAGCCGCGTCAGCGCATCGCGCGGCGTGTTCGCGTGGATCGTCGCGAGCGAGCCTTCGTGGCCGGTGTTCATCGCGTTGAGCATGTCGAGCGCTTCGGCGCCGCGCACTTCGCCGAGGATGATCCGGTCCGGCCGCATCCGCAGCGCGTTGCGCACCAGCGTGCGCTGCGTGATCTCGCCCTTGCCCTCGATGTTCGGCGGGCGCGTTTCGAGCCTCAGCACGTGCGGCTGCTGGAGCTGCAGCTCGGCGGCATCCTCGATCGTCACGATCCGCTCGTTGCGCGGGATGAAGCCGGACAGGATGTTGAGCAGCGTCGTCTTGCCGCTGCCCGTGCCGCCTGACACGAGCACGTTCACCTTCGCGCGCGACAGCGCATCGAGCAGCTCGGCCATCGGCGGCGTCAGGCTCTGGTAGCGCACCAGGTCGTCAATCTTCAGCGGGCTGACCGCGAAGCGCCGGATCGACATCAGCGGCCCGTCGATCGCCGACGGCGGGATGATCGCGTTCACGCGCGAACCGTCCGGCAGCCGCGCATCGACCATCGGGCTCGATTCGTCGATGCGTCGCCCGACGCGCGACACGATCTTCTCGATCACCTTCATCAGGTGCGCGTCGTCGTAGAACGTCACGTCGGTCAGTTCGAGCTGGCCGCAGCGTTCGACATAGACCTGCCGGCACGTGTTCACGAGGATGTCGGAGATGCAAACTTTCGTTCACGAGGCAGGCCGCCTTCCCGCCCATATCGCCGCCGAGCTGGGTTCGTACCGTTATCGCGTGTTCGTCGAGCAGCTCGGCTGGCAGCTGCCGTCCGAAGACGAAAAATTCGAGCGCGATCAGTACGATCGCGACGATACCGTCTACGTATTGGGACGCGATGCGAATGGGGAGATATGCGGTTGCGCGCGGCTGCTGCCGACCACCCGCCCCTACCTGTTGCAGGAAGTGTTCCCGCACCTGCTGGCCGACGAGCATCCGGCGCCGCGCTCCGCCCACGTCTGGGAGCTGTCGCGCTTCGCGGCGACCCCCGAGGAAGGGGCCGATGCCGGCAGCCTGGCCTGGTCGGTGCGGCCGATGCTCGCCGCCGCCGTGGAGTGCGCGGCACGGCGCGGCGCGCGCCAGTTGATCGGGGTCACGTTCTGCAGCATCGAGCGGCTGTTCCGCCGGATCGGCGTGCATGCCCACCGGGCCGGCGCACCGGTGTCGATCGACGGGCGCATGGTGGTGGCATGCTGGATCGACATCGACGCGCAGACGCTGGCCGCGCTCGACCTCGACCCGGCGCTTTGCGCGTCGCAACCCGAAGCGGCCTGAATGCCGGGGTCGCGCAGCAGCGCTTCGAGCGGGCCGAAGCCGAACATCTCGTCGTACACGTCGATCGCGAGCTGCCGCCGCTCGATGTCGTTCGCGGGCGTTCGCTCGTCGTCGAGGATGCGCGAGATCAGCGCGGAGATTTCCTGGCGGACCTGCTCCTGCGGCATCCGCGACAGGTGCTCCAGCTCGACGCGTTCGAGCACGGCCTGGTGAATTTCGCGGCGCAGCTTCTGGTATGCGTCGCGTACCGACGAATGCGCCGGGCCGGCCGGTTCGCTGCCCGCCGCCAGCGGCTGGGCCCGGTGCAAGGACATCTGTTCGCGCAATGACATGATGGTTCCCCGAAAGATTTACATGGACTTGAGCTTCGGCGTGGCCTTGCGGCCGAACAGCCGGGACATCAGCGGTTCGCTGCGCGTCGCGCTGCGTCCGACGCGCACTTCTCCGTCGACGAGATGTTTCGCGCAACCCTGCAATGCCCGCGCGACCGCGGTGCCGCGCCCGAGCCGCGATACCGGATGCCCCTGGTTGATCGCTTCGAGCACGGTGTCGGCGTCGTCGGGAATCATGCAGGCGGCCTGCAGGCCGAGCACTTCCTCGAGCGCGGTGCGGGTCCGGTCGCTCGCGCGCGTCGCGCGGTTCACGATCAGACGCATCTGGTCGGTCGAGTAGCCGAGCGACACGAGGATCTCGAGCAGCCGGCGCCCCGCGCGCACGTGCGGCATCGCGGGCTGCAGCACGATCTGGATCTGGTCGCTGCGATCGAGCGCGACCATCGACAGCGGATTGATGCCGACGCCGACGTCGAAGATCACGAAGTCGTAGCGCGGCGCGGCGACGCCGAGGATCCATTCGAGCGCATCCTCGCGCATCTCGGCGGCCTTGACCGGGTCGCCGGCGCCCGCGAGCACGTGGAAGTTCTCGGTCACATGCGCGACGCTCGCGTCGAGAAACGCGCTGTCGAGCCGCTCGATCTGCGCGCAGAGCTGCGGCAGCGTCGACGGCGGGGTTTCGTCGCTGACGAGGAACGCCGCGTCGGCGAACTGCTGGTTCAGGTCGATCAGCAGCACGCGGCGCTTGAAGCCTTCCGCGATCTCGAACGCGACGTTGCTGGCGACAAAACTCGTGCCGGCGCCTCCCTTGCACGACATGAACGACACGATCCGCGTATCGTCGGTGTCGCTCCGCGTGCTTTGCGCGGCGGCACGCTCGAGCGCGTTGCCGAGCGCCTGCCGATCGAGCGGCCACTGCAGCACGTCGCGCGCACCCGCGCGCATCGCGTCCAGCAGCACGTGCGGCGATGTGTCCGCAGTCACGAGGATGCAGGTCAGGCCCGCGTGAGCGCGGCAGATTCGCTCGATCGCCGACAGCTCGGACGGGTCGGACGACGTGCCGTCGATCAGCAGGATGTCGAACGCGTCGAGCCCGTCGGTGCGATGCTCGATCTGCGAAGGGCGGCCGGTCGCGCGCGTCGCGCGATAGCGTCCGCAGTCGGTGACGAGTCGCGCGATCTGCGTGAGCCGCGCGGTGTCGTCGGAAGCTACGAGGATGTTGATCATGTCGTGTGCCTCGTCTGTTCGATTAGTTGCAGGCAGTGCCGCCGGTCGCGGAAGTCAGGCTTTCGCGCGGCAGCGTTGTCGTGAACGGCGGCATCTTGATCGTCACGTTCACGAACGGGATCATCGTCTTGACCGTGACGTTCTTGACGCTCACGGTCACGAACGAGCAGGTGGTCACGTCGCAGCTCGCCGGCGAGTAGTCCACCGACACGTTCGCGCTCGACAGCAGCGGCAGCAGCTTCGTCACGCGCTTCGCGACGCCGGCGGCATCCACGTCGCAGACCACCGCCGTGCGCGCGCCGAGGCGTACGGCCTCGCTCGCGGTGTTCCAGTAAAACAGCACGCGGCCGAATTCGAAGATGCCGATCAGCAGCATGATCAGCACCGACGCGATGAGCGCGAACTCGACGATCGTCGAGCCTCGCTCGCCGCGTCGGTGCGACAGGGGTGGATGGCGCGCGCTCATGACACTTGCCTCATCACGGTGACGATGTTGCCGAAGGTGATCGACTTCAGCCCCGGGTACGCGGGGATCGGTTGGTACTGGTAGCCCTTGATCTTCACTTCGACGACGTTGATGCTGCCCGTCGCCGTGCCGCTCGCCGCGTTGTTGTCCGCGTCGTAGGTCGGCAGGTTCGAGAACTGCGCCGGGTCGGACGCATCGCCGCAGCCGGTCGTATGCGACGCATCGCAGATGGTCACCATCGACGTGGTGAGCCCCGGCACCAGCTCGGTGCCGGCCGACCCGCAGTTCGTGCTGCCGTACACGACGAGACACTGCGCCGCCGCCACCGGATACGCGCTGTCGGTCGGCAGCCAGACCGACAGGTAGCGCGCGGCGTCGCGCGTTGCCTTGGTCAGCGTCTCGTACTGGTAGATCGCGCGGCCGAACTCGGCCACGCCGGTCGCGAGCATGATCATCGGCATCAGCACGAGCGCGAACTCGACGGCGGCGACGCCACGGGTGCGGGAACGGCGAAACGGGGGCCTTTTCATGATCGCCTCTCTCTATTGAACCAGCATCGGTACCTGGACCCCGGACGCGCTGCCGCTGCCGGGCAAGCCGTGCGTCGCGCACGGATTGTTGCCGGAGACCGACGAGCCGAGGTATTCGAGGTGCGCCACGACACCACCGCTGCCGGGGCTGAACGGCAGAGGATCGAGCATCAGCACGCAATCCCATTGCGTGACGTGCACCTTGCCGCTGCTTCCGCTCAGCGTGGAGCAGTCGCCTTCCGGCGCGAGCGCGACACGGCGGTCGCTGCCATAGGTCTGGTAGTTGCTCGCCGTCGAGGTGCCGTTGGTGGAGATCCCACTGCCCGCCGGCGGCGCGCCGTCGCCCTGATAGGGCTTGAAGTTCGCGCGGTCGATCACGAACTGCGTGTACGCGTCGCCCTTGATGCCCGGCGTTCCGGGCGGCCCGTAGTTCGGGCCGACATACGCGTAGCCGGTAAAGTCGGGCTGGCCGCTCGAGCCGTTCGCGCCGTTCGTATAAATGCCGAAGCGCGTATTCCAGGCGCGCAGCGCCGCCGACTTCAGGCCGGTGCTGCCGAGGTCGGGCGGGCTCTTGATATTGCAGGTGTTGCCCGACAGCTCGCCCGCGATGGTCGGTTCGTTCGTCGAGCCGTCGAGCGCCGCCCAGCCGAAGTTGCCGGGCCCGTAGGTCGAACCGGACGGCGACGTGAGCCAGTCGCCAACCTTGTAGGGCGGCGCGCCCGTCGCGCGGCACACGAACACCGGGATCGCGCAGGTGGTCTGCCCGCCGCCGACCGTCGCGATCGCGCTCGCCGACACTTCGGCCGCGTTCGCGAGCTTGGTGCCCGGCAGCACGTTCAGCACCTCGATGAACCAGTGCGCGATGTTGCTCAGCGACGCGATGCACTTCACGTACTTCATGTTCGCCGGCGTCGTGACCGAGTTCTTCGTCAGGAACGGATTGGACAGCGAATCGCTGAACGTGACGTTCGAATTCGTCACCATCTGCACCGACTTGTTCTGGAAGAACACGAAATTCAGGTGGCCGGCGGCAATGCCGTCGGCCTCGGCGACGGACAGACTGATGGCCGAAGTCAGGTCGCGCGCGGCGGACAGCGCGCACGCATCGGCGCTGTTCTGCAGTTCGCTGCGCGTGACGTACAGCTTGCCGAGGTCCAGCGCGAGACCGACGAACCCGATCATCACCGCCAGTGCGAGACCGACGATGATCGCGACGGCGCCGCGCTGGCGATGGAGGCCGCGACGCGTGACTTTCGGATAGCGAGCTGCGCTGGACATGGCATTCTCCCTGAGCGTGCCGTTGTTATTGGGTCGCCTTGCCGATGCCGATGACGAACGCATTGGCAGGCGGCTGGATCTGCTTGAACGACTTGTCGTAGTTGTCGAGCGCGGCCGCGGCGGCGCCGCCGTCGATGCCCGACGCCGACGCCGATGCCGCGTGTTCGGCGGCATGCGGGTCGATGATCTGGGCCTGCATCACGGTGCGGACCGAATCGCCGAAGCGGCTGTCCCACACCGGGGTCGACGACATGCAGCCGGCAAGCGCGAACGCGAGCGGTGCGGCGAGCGCCGCGCGGCGCACGAATACGAGGTAGGCGGATTTCATGGAGCTTCCCCTTGGATAGCTTCAACGATCGGTGGAATGGGGTTCCGAGCGCGCAACCTGCGCCCGGGCAACCGAGGGCACCCGTTGCTTCGGTCGCGCCGCCGGCTGGGCCGGCGTGCCGGGGCCGGCTGCCGCGAGGCGCGCGGCGGCGGCTTCGATACGCGCGACGCGGGCCGCGTTTGCCACGTTTGCCGCGTCTGGCTGCGGCGCGGTGGCCGCTACCGGCGCGGGCGTCTTCTGCTGCTCGGCCGGCACCGGCGGCTGTGCGTCCGTGCCCTGCGGCGCGCGCGGCGCGGGCAGTGCGGCGGCCGCAGCGGCTGGCGCTTCCGATTGCGGTGCCGGTGCCGGAGTCTGGGCCGGTGCCTGGGCCGGTGCTTCCTGCGGTGCAGCCGCCGCGCCGTTCGACGGTTGTGCGCCCGGCTTGCGGACCCCGCGGCGGCCTTCCATGTTGCCCGTCGCGTACACGTCGAGTTCGTTCGGCTTCGAGAAGCTGTCGGTCGGCAGCGGCACGTCCGCGGTCTGCAGCGGCTTCACGAGGTGCGGCGTGATCAGGAAGATCAGCTCGGTGCGGTCCTGCTGGAACGACGTGCTGCGAAACAGCGCGCCGAGCACCGGCACTTCGCCCACGCCCGGGATCGCCTTCAGCGCGCCGCTCGCGTTGTCCTTGATCAGCCCGCCGATCGCGAACGATTCGCCGTCGCTCATCTGGACCGTCGTCGACGCACGCCGCGTCGTGATCAGCGGCAGGATCGACGTGCCGCCGATGTTGGTCGCGCTCAGCGTGACGCCCGTCTGCGACAGCTCCGACACTTCCGGTGCGACCTTCAGGCTGATCCGGCCGTTCGACAGCACCGTCGGCGTGAACTTCAGCGCGACGCCGAACTCCTCTTCCTGCAGCGTGATCGACGACGTACCGTTGCCGCTGCTCTGCGGGATCGGGATGAAGATCTTGCCGCCGGCGAGGAACGTCGCTTCCTGGCCGCTGATCGTCACGAGATTCGGCTCCGCGAGGATCTTGACGAGGTTGTCGGTGTTCTGCGCGTCGGCCGAGATGCTGAACGGCTTGTTGTTCGCCTTGTTGAAGATGGCCCCGCTCGCGACGCCCGCGAGCAGGTTGCTGACCAGCGCGCCGCTCCACGAACCGAACCCGCCCTGGATGTTGAACGCGCTGCCCATCTGGTTGATCAGCGTCTTCGACACCTCGGCCACCTTCACCTCGAGCATCACCTGCTGCGGCGACGTGACGCTCAGCATGTTCAGCACGCCGCCGCCCTGCTTGCCGCCGCCAGCGGCATCGCCGGCGCTGTCGCCGTACGCGCGTGCGATCTGCATGGCCTGCTGCGCGGCCTGCGAGTTCGACACGCTGCCCGCCAGCACGATCGTGCCGGCGGCGGTCGACACATGGATGTCGCGTTCGCCCGGCAGCAGTTGCTGCAGGGATACCTGCAGGCCGGCGGCATCCGCGCCGACCGCGACGTCGATCACGCGGCATGCGCCGCTCTTGCCCTGCACGATCATGTTCGTCGTGCCGACCGACAGCCCGAGGATGTACAGCGTCTGCGGCGACACCATCGTCGCCTGCGCGACGGCCGGGTTGCCGATTGTCCGATTGCGGACCGGCTCCGGCATCGGCACCAGCAGCGACTTGCCGAGCGGCACGCTGACGCTGGTCGACTCGCGCACGGCACCGACGCAGTTCGGCCCGCGCAGCGGCCCGGCCGTTGCGGCGGCCGCGGCGGCCGGCGCCGGCGCCATGCTGATCGTCATCTGCACGGGCCCCTTGCCGACCGCGGCCGGCGCGCTGGCGCCGCCCTTCGTCAGCACGCCCGCCTCGATGCCTTCCTGGGCCAGTGCGCCATAAACGGTCAGCCATCCTGAACAGAGGATCGCGGCCATCATCGTGCCCCGTGCGACGCGCGTCCGCAGTGGGCCGGTACCTGTACGTTGCGGTTTGAGCTTCATTTTCTCTGATCCCCCGAGAGACCGGCGCCGTGCCGGTTGTCGACTTCCGAGGCCGCCGTATCCTGCTGGCGGCCGATCTGTTTATCTGGCTGTGTTGATCTGCTTCAGAAACATTCCACGCTGCCCTTCACGCCCGCCAGCACGCCGACGCAGTCGCGCCGCGCTGCCGGCGCCGCGTGCGACGCGACGTGCACGCGCACCGTCCGCACTTGTGCGGGAGCGGGAAGCGGCGGCAAATCGGGTACGGGCGGCTTGCCGAGCAGCGTCATCTTGGTCGCGCCATCCGTGTTCAGCGTCTTCTGGTCGACCTGGTTGCGCAGCACGAGCGACAGCGTGCCGACGCTGCGCGCGAGGTCGAGCCGTTCGGCCTGATCGGGCGTGACTTCCAGCGTGACCGCGTTGACGACCTTCGGTGCGGTGTCGTCGCGGCTGACCTGCTGCGCGACGGCGAGCACGAGGATGTGCTCGAGCACGATCTTGGAGATGCTCTGCCCGTCGGTCTTGCCCTGCTGCTCCTGCGTGTTGACGATCACGTCGACGTAGGTGCCCGGCAGCGCGAAGCCCGCAACGCCGACCACGTCGTTCACGCGCACCGTGATCGCGCGGCTGCCGTCGGCGATCACCGCGGACAGCCCGCCCTTCGTGCCGAGCGGCGCCAGCTTCGACTCGATCACCGGCTCGCCGCGCGCCAGGCTGGTGCGCACGACGCGCCCTTCGAGCACCTTCGTATCGGTGAACGCGCCGGGTGGCACGCTGCTCGACGGCCAGCTCACCATGTGGATCTGGTTCTGCCCGAGGGGCTCGCCCAGGTTCAGGTCGGCGGCCGCCACCGCGACGGGCGTGACCGAGTTCGTGGATGTCTGCACCAGCCAGTGGGACGCGAACACGACCGCGGCAAGACCCGCGACCATCGCGACGGCCAGCATCATGAGCGCTCGACTGTTTTTCATGGCAATGCTCCTCGACGATTCGTAAAAAAAACGGCTCAACCGGTGATGTACGTACGTCCGCCTCGCTCGACGGGCGGCGTATGGTTGCCGTCCCGTTCGGGCGCTGCGCCGAAATAACTCGCCCACGCGTCGTACAGCGCGTCGTGCGTCACCTCGGGCGGATCGCCGCGGTAACGCGCGCCGGCGGCGACAAGGCGCAGAAGATCCGCCGGAAAGCACGCGAGAAACGCCTTGCCGGTCGGCAGGTGCAGCCGATGCAGCAGGAACTCGAATGCATCGCTCGCCGAGACGAGACCGAGCGACGCGCAGGCCGCGTCGTACACCGCGCGGTAGTGGTCGATCGATAGCGCGCCGACGTGAAGCTTCGAGCCGAGGCGGCGCAGGAACGCGTCGTCGCAGAACTGCTCCGGCGCGAGGTTGCTCGAGAACACCGGCCACACGTCGAACGGCAGCACGAAGCGGTTGCCGGATTCGAGCGTCAGGAAATCGACGCCGCGATCGAGCGGGCGCAGCCAGCGATTGAGCAGGTCACGCGGCTCGACGCGCTGGCGGCCGAGATCGTCGACGATGTACATGCCCATGTTCGCTTTCATGTGCGGCGGCGCCTGGTAGAAGCCGGCCGCCTCGTCGCGGCGCAGGTCGAGCTCGTCGAGCGTCAGTTCGCCGCCGGACAGCACGACCGGCCGCTTGCACAGGCGCCAGCGGCGATCGACCGACTGGCCGCCCGATTGCGGTTCCGCGTCTACATGCACGAGCGGGTCGTAGATCTGGATCACTTCACCGGCCGCGCAGATCGCGTGTGGCACCGGCACGCGGCCGTGCATCAGCGAGCCGAGCCGCTCGGCGAGGAAGGTCTTGCCGCTGCCGGCCGGGCCGTAGATCAGCAGCGGACGGCCGGCGTTCAGCGCCGCGGCCGCCGCATCGATGACCGACGTGTCGATCACGATGCCTTCGAACGCGGCCCACACGTCGCCCTGGTCGATGTGCAGCTTGCGCACCGAATGCGCGCTCACGGATTCGAGATACGCGTCGAGCGTGACCGGTGCGGGGCCGCTGTAACCGCTGCGCGCGCGTTCCTCGAGCGCGAGCACGCGGCCCGCGTCGGTCAGGCGGAACGTCACGTCGAGATCGGTCGCGCCGCGATGGGTGAGCTCGACGAGATGCTCGCGCACCAGGAACGCGAAGATGTCGTCGAGCACCGCGAGCGGCAGGCAGTGCCGCTCGACCAGGTCGCCGTATGACGGGCGGCCGAGCATCAGCGTCGACTTCAGCACGAGCCCGGCGACGAACGTCGTGCTCAGCCCGGTTTCGCCGAGCGAGCGCGGCGCCGCCGGCAACTGCGCGCCCAGCTTCGTATTGGCCTCCCGCGACGGCAACGGATCGGGCAGTTTGGATACCTGCGCGTCGCGTCTCGGTTCGGTGTGATTCGTGTTCATGGTCGTTCCGTCCTCGTTGCGGGTTCGTCGCGCTATGCGCACGACGCGAACAGCATGCCCAGCGTGCCGGCCGCGATCGCGACGCCGTACGGCAGCGTACCGACCGACGCGATCTCCGCGGGGCCGTCGGCTGCCCCTGCGCGCGCCCCTTGCGAACGATGCGCGAGCAGCGCGCGGACGTTCGCCCACATCTGGCGCATCCGCCCGCGCAACAGCGCGAACGCGATGGCGCCGATCCCGCCGGCCACGAAGGTGGCCAGCACGATGTAAAACGTCATTTCCGCACCGACCCATGCGCCGATCGCGAGCATCAGCTTCACGTCGCCGGCCGCCATCCCGCGCAACAGGTAGAACGGCAGCAGCAGGCCGAAGCCGGTCGCTGCTCCCGCGAGCCATCCGAGTGAGCCTGCCAGGACGCCGTGCAGCATGCACTGGGCGGCCAGCGCGCCGACGAGTCCGACCGCGACGAGGCGGTTCGGAATGCGGCGGGCCGCGATGTCCGTGCTGGCCGCGGCGACCGCGAGCAGCGTCACGCACAACGGAACCGGGTAAGGCGGCGCAACGAGTAACATGGCGAACCTCGCGGAGCGAATCGATGGATCAGGAAACCATGGCCAGCGCGGTGGTCACGGCAGCCGTCACGGCCGTTGCGATCACCTCGTACGTATCGGCCAGCGAGCCTCTCAGCGTGACGACGCTGCCCAGCACCGCGACGGCGAACATCGCCCCGAGCAACGCATATTCGATCGACGTCACGCCCTGCTCGTCGCCGATCCAGCGGCGACATACGGCACGCAGTCTGGCTTGCATGATGGTCTCCGGTTCCGGTTGATCAGATGACCGGGACGGCTCGAGCACTGCACCAGCCGAGCCGTCCGCGGTACGGTCCATCAGATGCCTGCAACCGCCGAATCCAGGTCGGCCGCGATCGTGCTGAACACGGTCTTGAGGTCCTTCCCGATCGTCGACAGCGCGAGGATGATGCCTACCGCGATCAGTGCGGCGATCAGGCCGTATTCGATGGCGGTCACGCCGTCTTCATCGCGGACGAAACGGCTGGCTTGTTGAATGAACTTGGACATGGTTATCTCCTTGCGTGATGACTTTCAAAGCCCTCGTGTACCGGCTGGATCGATCGATCTGGCGTCGATACGTCGAGGAAAGTTGTTAATGCCGTGTGGTGCCGGCGAACGATTCGGACGAACCACCCGCCGCACCGTCCATCAGAGTCCTGCTACCGCCGAGTCCAGATCCGCGGCGATCGTGCTGAACACGGTCTTCAGATCCGTACCGACCGTCGCCAACGCGGCGACGATTCCGATCGCGATCAGTGCGGCGATCAGGCCGTATTCAATGGCCGTCACGCCGCGCTGATCCCGAATGAACCAGGCGATCTTTTCGATGATTCTTGACATGAGCACTCTCCTTTCGGACTGCTATGAAATACCCTTCGTCTGTCATGACGTCGGGGACGGGCACCACCGGCACTACGAGAAAATCGAAACGTGACGCTCAGCTGCGAAGACAGGGATGCGCACACCTGTCTGTGTGAACGGATTTCAGTGAGAGTGAACACGAGAGATGCGCGTACGGTTCGACCAGCCGGATAAGCCGGGCAGGCCGATCGACCGGAACGGCGCGACTGCCGTTCGGCGCATGGAATCCAGTTGAACGGGAGACAAACTCCCGGCGATGCGGTAATTCGTTTTCAACGCGGCCAGCCGGCCGCGATGTGCTGTGGTCTTTCATTTTTATTCCCCATGTGCTGCGATGCCGATCTTCTTGTTGCCCTGACGCTATCGGGTCTCATCGGTCGATCGACGACGATTCTCGCGGTTCATCGACCTGGAGCTGCGTGTTCCCCGACGCGCTCCGGCCCTCTTCTCCGCAGGTGATTCCGAGGCAGGTTCCGTCTGTCTGTTCCCGGAACCGCCCGGTCGTCACGTCGTCGACTGCCGTGCCAACGCTGACGCAAAGAGCAGGCCACCTTGGGCGAAATCCATGCACATCAAGGGTTCCAGCGATCCCCTAGTTCCCGGGTCAATGGTGCGACGAACGAAATGTTTCAACTTTGATATATGCATTCCCGCGAGCGAGGTACGCCGGAACGCTCGCCGCCGCGCTGCACAAAGGGTCCAAAAAATTTTCTCGGGATTTTCCCGGACGCGGGCAGCCGGTTGCATTTCACAGCATCGGCGGGACGCGACACCGCTCGAAACCGCGGAATGTTTCAGGCCAGAAACATAAATCCGGCCTGGGTCGTTTTCTCATACCTTAAAACGCGATTTTCACGCCTGTCACCGATTAATCGGGATCCCGCCTTCCAGTGCGCGGTTTGCAACACGCGATTTTTTCTTCAACAATGCATTCACCGGACAACGCCATTCAGAGCGATTCGATCCGGTGGCACGACAACATGAAAACGGCTGCGACAGACCAAGCAGCCTCCACCACAAACGGGGCATCATGTACACAGCCAATCGTGGAACGCGCGATCGCGCAATACGCTGTGCTCAATGGTTGACAGCGGACCGGATCGTTCCGTACAGCTGCATCATGCTGATGCTCTTCGCCGCGCTGCTGGCCGTCTGGGGCATCGTGACGGACGGCTTCACGTCGAATGCCACCGCCCGCCCGGGCACCGACTTCTCGGTCTTCTGGACCGCATCGAACCTCGTGTTGCAAGGCCATGCCGCGGCGGCCTACGACTCTTCGTCATTCCTGCAGGCCGAGTTCGCGCACTTCGGTGCGTATCTGCAGCACCGGCCGCTTCCCTGGCTCTATCCGCCGACGATGTTGCTGTTCATCGCGCCGGTTGCCCTTGTGCCTTTCCTGCCCGCATATTTCCTCTTTTTCGCGGGCAGTCTTTTATGCTACGCGTTCGCCGTCTCGCGGTTGTCGGGATTGCGCGCGCATCTTCCGCACCCGCGCGCCGCGGCGCTCGTCGTGGTCGCGTATTCGGCGGTGTGCATGTCCGCGCTGTTCGGCCAGAACAGCATCCTGACCGCCGGCATCGCCGCGCTCGCGCTGCATCTGCTCGGCAAGCGTCCGGTTGCGGCCGGCGTGCTGATCGGGCTGCTCGCGATCAAGCCGCAACTCGCCGTCGTGTTCCCGTTCGTGCTGATCGCGGCGCGGGCGTGGCGCACGTTCGCGGCGGCGGCGATCAGCGCGACGCTGTTCGCGGCGGCCGGGATCGCGCTGGCCGGGCCCGGCGCGCTGCACGGGTTGAGCCACGCCATGCAGACGGTACGCGACCAGCATTTCATGCTCGCGTCTTACTGGCTCGCGTCGCCGACGCCGTTCGCCGCGTTGCGGCTCGCGGGTGCGCCGGTGGCGGCCGCGCTGGCCGCGCAAACGGCGGTCGCGCTACTGGCGATCGCCGCGGCCGTCGACGTGTGGCGCCGCACGCGCGACATGCGCCTGCGCGCCGCGGTGCTGGCCGTCGCCACGCTGCTGACGACGCCGTATCTGTGGAACTACGAACTGACCTGGCTCGGCATCGCGATCTTCTGCCTGATCGCGCACGGCCTCGACGAGGGCTGGCAGCCCGGCGACCAGGGCATCCTCGTGCTCGCGTGGCTGCTGCCGATCTTCGAGATGCTGAACCGGCTGATGAAGCTGCCGCAAATCGGGCCGGTCGTGCTGCTCGCGGTGCTGTTCGTCGTCGTGCGTCGCACGGCACTCATGTCACGGAGCACGCAATGAAAGCGCCTTCGTTCGCTCGTCATGCGCATTCCGCCGTCGATCTGCATCCGGAACTCCCGATCGCGGGCCCGCGCCGCTATCCGCACTGGCTCAATCGCGATCGCGTGCGCCTCTATGCGGGTGCCGTGCTGCTGACCGAGTTGCTGTTCATCGGCATCTACCTGGTCCGCCTGTTCCTGTCACACAACGCCGCACTGGAGCCGCTGTCGCAGGATTTCTCGCCGATCTGGAGCGCCGCGCGGCTCGCCGCGCACGGGCATGGTGCCGACGCGTGGCATTTCCCCGCGCTGTTCGCGGTCCAGAAGCTGGCGATCCCGACAATGACGCTCGCGGACGGCGCGCTGCCGTGGCTCTATCCGCCGACGATGCTGCTGCTCGTGCTGCCGCTCGGCTGGCTGCCGTACATGCTGGCACTCGTGCTGTGGCTCGGCGTCACGTATGTGCTGTTCGCCGCGACGATCCGCGCGACCGTGCAGCGCGATGCCGCGTGGCTCTGCGCGCTCGCGTTCCCCGGCGCATTCCTCACCGTGATCGTCGGTCAGACCAGCCTCTTTACCGCGATGCTCGCGGGCATCGGCCTGCTCGCGCTGAACCGCCGCCCGGTATGCGCCGGGATCTGCTTCGGCTTGCTGACGATGAAGCCGCAACTCGCGGTGCTGTTCCCGCTCGCGCTGCTGTGCGCGGGCCAGTGGCGCGCGCTGGCCGCGTGGGCCGCGACGATCGCCGGAAGCGCCGCGCTCGCGACACTCGCGTTCGGTGTCGGCCCGTGGGTCACGTTCGTGCATGTGATCGGCAACGTCTACGCGATCGTCGGCACCGGTCACGCCAAGCTCGCCCGCATGCCGACCGTGTTCGCGCTCGCGACGATGGCCGGCTGGCCCGCGATCGTCGCGCGCGGCCTTCAACTGCTGTCGGCCGCGGCCGCCGCGGTCGCCGTCGTCTACGCGTGGCGCGGCGCGTGTTCCTACGCGCTGCGCGCCGCGACCCTCGCATGCGCATGCCTGCTCGTCAGCCCTTATCTGTACGACTACGACCTGACCTGGTACGGCATCGTGATCGCGTGGTACGCGCGTTATGCGTGGACGCACGGCTGGCGGCGCTTCGATCGCGAATGGCTGATGCTGCTGTGGACGATGCCGCTCGCGGGCCTCGCGGTCGTCTCGCATCTGTCGTTCCAGTTCATGCCGCTCGTGACGCTGGCATCGCTCGCGCTGCTCGTCAGCCGGATCGCGCAGGAAAGACACGACGTGCCGTCGATGCCCGACGCGCGCGACGACTCGACCGAGACCGGCTTCGCACATCCGGTCCGACCGCACCACCGCCCGGCGCACGGAATGCGCCGCACCGGCCGCCCGACGCTCGGCGCAGGCCGGTAAAGCGACATCACAAGGGGAATCATCATGCGGGAACCACTCTACACGCCGCTCGTTTCGCTGGTCGTGCCGTTCTATAACGAAGGCGAGGCCGTCGAGCGCTTCTTCGACGTCGTGATTCCGTTGCTGACGGCCATCGACGCGATCCGCTTCGAGATCGTCTGCGTGAACGACGGCAGCCGCGACGACACGCTCGAACGCCTGATCCGGATCAGCACCGGCGAGCGGCGCGTGCGCGTGATCGATCTCACCCGCAACTTCGGCAAGGAAGCGGCGCTGACGGCCGGCCTCGACGAAGCCACCGGCGACGCGGTGATTCCGCTCGACGCCGACCTGCAGGATCCGCCGAGCCTGATTCCGGTGATGATCGAACACTGGCGCGCCGGCGCGGAAGTCGTGGCGGCAAAGCGCAGCAACCGCGCGTGCGATTCGTTCGCGAAGCGCACCGCGGCCGCGATCTACTACCGCGTGCACAACCTGCTGTCAGATGTGAAACTGCCGGAGAACGTCGGCGATTTCCGGCTGATGGACCGCAAGGTCGTGAACGCGCTGCGCAACCTGCCCGAGCGGCATCGCTTCATGAAGGGGCTGTTCGCGTGGGTCGGCTTCAAGACCGTGATCGTCGAATACCAGCGTGACCCGCGCAGCGCCGGGCACTCGAAGTTCTCCGGCTGGAAGCTGTGGAATTTCGCGCTGGAAGGGATCACCAGCTTCAGCACGGTGCCGCTGCGCAGCTGGACCTACATCGGCGTCGGCATCGCCGCGCTCGCGTTCCTGTACGGCTCGTTCATCATCTTCCGCACGCTGCTTTTCGGCAATCCGGTGCTCGGTTACGCGTCGCTGATCTCGGTCACGCTGTTCATCGGCGGCATCGAGCTGATCGGGATCGGTGTCGTCGGCGAATACATCGGGCGGATCTACGACGAGTCGAAGCAACGGCCCGTCTACCTGATCCGCCGCCGCTACCAGGCGCACGGCAAGGTGATCGAACTTCCGGTCGCGCGCGATGCGCGCCGCCAGATCGCACGTCGGCGCGTGCAGTTGCCGGGCCGTGCGCGGATCGACGTACGCTGAACGCGCGCAGACGGCCATGATCGACCTGCTCCACGCCGAGCGCACGCGGCTCGTGCGCTTCGGTTTGTCCGGGCTCGGTTCGACCGCGCTCCATACGCTGGTCGCGTCCGCGCTGTTCGCGCTGTTCGATGCGACGCTGGTCGCCGCGAACGCGGTCGCGTTTCTCTGCGCCACGGCGTTCTCGTATCTCGCGAATACGCTGTGGAGCTTCTCGTCGACGGTACGCACGCGCAACGCGCTGCGTTTTCTCGTCGTCACGCTGGCCGGCTTCGTCGAAACGCTGCTGCTCGCGCGTGCCGCCGAAATGCTCGACGTGTCGCGCGCGACGAGCATCGTCGCGATCGCACTGCTGATCCCGCCGACGACGTTCGTGCTGCATCGGCTCTGGACCTACCGGTAAGCGCGCGATCGCCTGCCGCCCGGCCGCCGGCTACCTGCCGCGAATCACTCCTTTCCGCTCGCGAATCGTCATGCCGCCACGGCGACGGTCGCTCGCGATCGCGCCGGCTATCCACCCCTTTCTCCGGTCAAAAATAATCGGCAAATCGATTAACAGATTCAATTTTCTTCCATTTATGCAACGCATCGATCCGATTGAATCCGATTTCAAATCAATCCACGATAATCATTTTTATAACCCTGTTTACCCTTACAGCTTCCAGAATTAACCGACCGGGATAATCTGCATTCGCCATCGCACCCGCACGTGCCAGACATCGTACAAATCCTTACAGGGCAAGGCGGTGGCAGATGCACGAAGCAATTCGCGCAACGATGAGTCCCATTACTTCAAACGGGAGCTTCTATGTCACGCGTTACCGATGTGCTCGTCTCGATCGATACCGAAACCATTCTCAAAAATTATCCGAATCCCAGCAGGGATCCGAAAAGCCCGACGCTGATCGACTGGAAGCACGTGTACATGGTCACCAACCAGGACAACGTGGTTTCCGGGCAAGCGGGCGGCGAACTCGACCTGAAGGCGCAGGTCGGCGACCTGATCCGCTGGCGCGAAACGAGCCTGTCGCTGGGCTTCGAGAAACAGGTGGTCTTCTACGGCTTCATCGCCAACCAGGGCAAGGACCTGATTTCGACGCCCACGCCGCGCAAGGCCACCGCATCGGTTCCGATTCCGAACCCGAGCTCGCCGTCGACGCCGACCTGCCAGAAGATCGACAACTATTACTGGTCGTCGGAAACGCTGTCGGAAGGGCGCGTCACCTACCACTTCTACTTTCAGATCATCGACCGCAACTGCCAGTCGCTGGGCTGCTATCAGTGGGATCCGTTCATCTCGATCCACAACTGATCGCGGCAGGCGGGCGGCCGCGCGGCGGTCGCCCGCGTCATTCCCTTGTTGCGGAGGACGCGCTCATGTCTGGTCTTCGTTGCGATGTGCTCGCGATCGTCGACGCCGTCACGCTGCTGTCGACCTACCCCGATGCGAGCCGGAACGCCGACGCGCCGACCGTGATCGACGGCCGGCACATCTATGTGGTGAGCCCCGGCGACGACGGGCAGCTCGGCCACAACGACAGCCGGCTCTTCGCCGGCCTGTCGCCGGGCGACCAGCTTCGCCTGCGCGAAACCGCGCTCGCGCTGCGCGCCGAGGTGAGCGTGCTGTTCATCCGGTTCGCATTGAAGGACACCGGCATCGTCGCGCCGATCGAACCGGAAGTGCGCGACGCCGCGACGCCGGTGCCGGATGCCGACGACCTGCTTCATCCGCCGTGCCGGCCAATGAAAGACCACTACTGGCGCAGCGACGTGCTGGCCGCGGGCACCACCACGTGCACGGCCGACTTCGCCGTGCTCGATCGCGACGGTGCCGTGTCGGGCTATTTCCGCTGGGAAACGACGGTCGAGATCGCCGGCAGCCGGCCGAATACGAAACAGCCCGGTTTCCAGCCGTCGTCGGACCGCGACGGCAACTTCAACCTGCCGCCGAATACCGATTTCAAGGCGATCTTCTACGCGAATGCCGCCGACCGGCAGGACCTGAAGCTGTTCATCGACGATGCGCCCGAACCGGCCGCGTCGTTCGCCGGCAACGGCAACGACGGCGTCAGACAGTTCACGCTGAACTCGAAAGGCGGCAAGATCCGGATCGACGCATCGGCCAACGGCAGGAAGTCCGCGACCGATGCGCGCCTCGCGCCGCTGTCCGCGGGCGATCAAGTGTGGCTCGGCTGGCTCGGCGCCGAGGACGGCGCCGACCGCGACTACAACGACGGGATCGTCATTCTTCAGTGGCCGATCACCTGAGCGGCGCCGCGCAGCGACACCTGGTGCGCGAGCATCGAATTCATGCTGAATCGCGTACGCGCTTCCCGCACAAGCACTGTAGTCACGATCGCAACCTCATGCCCGTTGCTCCAGCTCCGCCGCGTCCGCGTTGTCGCGAGCCCGCCGGACCGGCAATCGCACGCAGAACGTCGTGCCGCGCCCGGGTTCGCTCGTCACGTCGATTGTGCCGCGATGGCGCTCGACGATGCCGTGCGATACCGACAAGCCAAGCCCGGTTCCCTGCCCGACCGGTTTCGTCGTGAAGAACGGATCGAAGATCCGCCGGACGACGTCGGGCGTCATGCCCGTTCCGGTGTCGCTGATCGCGATCGACACCTGCTCGCCGTCGCTCGACGTGCGGATCGTGATCACGCCGCGCTCGGGAATCGCCTGCGCCGCGTTGACCAGCAGGTTCATGAACACCTGGTTCAACTGCGACGGCAGGCATTCGACCTGCGGCAGGTCGCCGTAATCGCGCACGATGTCGGCCTTGTACTTCAGTTCGTTATGGACGACGTTGAGCGTGCTCTCGAGGCCCGCATGGAGATCAACCACGCTCCACTCGTCGCTGACCGGGCGCGAGAAATCGCGCAGGTCCTGCACGATGCGCCGCACCCGCACCGCGCCATCGATCGATTCGTCGATCAGCGTCACGATCTCGTCGCGGACGTAGTCCAGATCCGCGGCGCGGCCCATCGCCGTCAGCGCATCGCGCGCGGCCGGGTCGAGCTGCGGCAGCGCCGCTTCATGCGCCGCGACCACATCGAGCAAGCTTCGCACCCATGTCTTCAACGTATTGAGGTTCGCACTGACGAAGCCGATCGGATTGTTGATCTCGTGCGCGACGCCCGCCGCGAGCTGGCCGATCGACGCGAGCTTTTCCGACTGCAGCAACTGCACGTGGGTTTCCTCGAGCACATGCAGAAGGCGCCGCTGCTCTTCCTTCTCCTGTTCGAGCCGTGCCTGTGCGGCCTTGCGCTCGTCGATCTCGGTCGCCATGTTCTCGCGCGTGCGCTGCAGCATCTCCGTCGTCTGCTCGTAGCGGTGCAACGCACGTTCGAGTTCCGCGGTGCGCATTCGCACGAGCCGCTCGAGCGTGTCGGCCATCCCGCGCAGAAAGGTTGTGCGCGCATCGAAGCGGCTGAGCAGCAGCGTGACGATCAGCGTCGCCATCGTAAACAGCGCGACGGTCGTCGCGAGCCACGGCGCGTCGATCCCGTTCGCGGTGCCGCATCGCGCGTCCGACGCGAAATGGGCCGCCGCCATCCCCGTATAGTGCATGCCGGTAATGGCGATGCCCATGATGAAGGCCGCGCCGACGCGTTGCGCGGTCGCATGACGCGCCTGCCGCACACGCAGCGCCTGCGCGATCCATAGCGCGGCAGTCGACGCGATCACCGCGATGCCGATCGACGCGGCGAACAGTGCGGGATCGTAGCGAATGCCGGGCTGCATGTGCATCGCGGCCATCCCCGTGTAATGCATGCCGGCAATCCCGCCGCCCATCAGCGCACCGCCCGCGAACAGCCGCCGCCAGCCCAGCCGTGCTCGCGTGACGACGTTCAGCGCGAAATACGACACGAGCACCGCGATCGCCAGCGACGCGCCGGTATCCGGCAGTGCATAACCGAGCGGGATCGGCAGCGAAAACGCGAGCATGCCGACGAAATGCATCGACCAGATTCCGGTTCCCATCGCGGCCGCGCCGCCGCCCAGCCACGCACGCTTGAGCTTCGGGTTGTCGAGCAGCGAAATGAACGCGGCCAGGTCGAGCGTCGTATAGGACGCCAGCGTCGCGATGGCGAGCGACAGCAGGACGAGCGGGATGTCATAGGTGCCGTGCATGATCGAGCGCCCCGATCGATGTGAATGCATTGCCGCCGCATGCGGTCGAGCGCGCGCGGCGGCCATCAGGCCATGTGTTCTTCGTCAGCCGGGAGGCGCACCCGCGTTGTGCGCCGGCATCGATGCGGCCGAGCCGGCCAGAACGAGGATGTCGAACGGCGTCCCTTCCCGCGCCTCGAAACGGCGCACGAGCTCGATCTGGTGCGCCGACATCACGCTGCCCTTCGTCATCAACAGCACGCCGCGATGCGTGCGCAGATCGTCGGCGAGCTGCATCCCTTCGCGCAGCTGCGCGGACTTGATCTCCGCGACGGACGCCGCGATACCGAGACTCGCCGGGTCACGCATCAGCTCGATGCAACGTTCGACGATCTGCGGGTCGTATCGCACGCTGGCCTGCGAGCGCAACGCATCGAGCGCCTGTTCGACCGAATGCGGCACACCGATTTCTCCGTTGCGCAGCCCTTCGAAATCGCGTGCGATCGCAACGATCCGCGAGCCGAGCGGAATCGCGTCGCCGGTCAGCCCGTCCGGCGTGCCGCGTCCGTTGAAGCGCTCGTACTGGTGCAGCACGATCGACGCGACCTTGTGCAATTGCGCGACCGGCGTCAGCACCATCTGCGCGCGCAGCGGATGCTGCTGGAATAGCCGGTGTTCGTCCGTCGTCATTCGCGCCAGCGGCTTGTGCAGCAATTCGTCGGGCAGCGACAACTTGCCGATGCCGTGCAGCAGCCCCGCGAAATAGACGTCCTGCGCGTGCAGCTCGCTCATCCCCGACGCCAGCGCGAGCCGGCGCGCGATCTCGCCCACGCGCATCGCGTGTCCGCCGGCGGTCCCGCAACGCAGCTCGATCATGCTCGCGCAGACCTGGACCATTGCCGTGAAACTGCTTTTCAGGTCGCGTTGCGCCGCTTCGAGGAACATCACGGTCTGGCCGAGTTCCTCGGTGCGTGCACGCACCTGCGTTTCGAGTTCCGTGTTGAAACGGCGAAGCGCCTCGTTCTGCGCTTCCGTCAGCGCGGTCAGCCGGGCCGCTTCGTGGCGCAAGCGCCGCTGCTCCAGCGCCTGTTCGATGGTCATCAGCAGATCGTGATCGTCCCACGGCTTGTTCAGGTAGCGATACACGCCGCCTTCGTTGACGGCCTGCACGACCGATGCGATATCCGCATAGCCGGTCAGCAGGATACGCATCGTGTCCGGGTACAGCGCCCGCGCGCGGGCCAGGAATTCCGCACCGCTCATGCGCGGCATCCGCATGTCGGACACGATCAGGTCGACCTCGGTCGACGCCAGTATCTCGAGCGCGGCCTCGCCGCTGTCGGCGGTCAGGATGTCGTAGCCCGCGGGCCGGAACACGCGCTTGAGCGCCGACAGCACGTTCGGCTCGTCGTCGACCAGCAGGATCGACGGTGCGCGGCACGCGTCGTCGGATGCCGTTGCCGCTTCGGGCGTTTCAGGCAATGCCTCGTTCGGCCCGTTTGTTGCGAATGTCGTCATAATTGGCCTCGGATCGATTATTCACACCATATCTCTCTGCAACATCGGCTTGCACGGCGCTTTCCTATATCGGGGGAAACGCTAATACGTCCTTTCGTGAACGCGAATGAAGAACGTCAAAAACATAATCCAGTTCTTGCCAACCCTGCGTTTCGCGCATGGTCGACGTAACACGCCGGCGCACCATCGCACTGCGGTGGGCGAACCATCGCCGCCATTTACGCGTCGTCGCTGCGGTGTTATAACGCGGTGTCGGAAAAGGCAGACTTGGTTTGGTAAGCCCAAGTCCTTTCATTGGCGAAAGCTCTGGTCTTTGCCCCGTGCATGAGATCCCCACGACGAACATTCGACGCCGATCAGGCATCCAAACGTTCGTCCGTGTGGCGCTCAACCTGAGAAACGCTCCGGTCGAACATCGACACAGGAGTGGTTCATGCACGAGCACCATCAGGATATTTACGACGTCGTGATTGCCGGGGCTGGCCCCGTCGGTCTGTTTCTCGCCTGCGAGCTTCGCCTGTTCAAGCTGTCGGTCCTCGTGCTCGAGCGCGCCGAAACACCGCACTCTCCGTTGAAGTGCCTGCCGTTCGGCATGCGCGGCCTTTCGGCCCCCACCCTCGAAACGCTTGACAGGCGCGGGCTGCTGGACGAGGTAATCGAGGCCGGGCGTGCCGACCCCATCGCGGACAAGACTGCGACGATCGCGCACTGGATGCAGCAGCCGCGCCGGCCCGCCGGTCATTTCGCCGGCATTCCGTTCCATCACGACGACATCGATACCTCGAAGTGGCCGTATCGCCTGTCAGGCTCGGCCGACACCAGCATGGCAGTGGCAGTGGAGACACTCGAAACGGTCCTGGCTCGTCGAGCCGGCGCGACGGGATGCGAGATCCGGCGAGGCCTGAGCGCCGACGCATTCCACGAGTCGGATGGAGCGGTGATCGTTCATGCGGGTGGGAACACTTTTCGCGGGCGCTGGCTCGTCGGCTGCGACGGCGGCCGCAGTGCGATCCGCAAAGCCGGCTGCTTTGATTTCGTCGGTACTGGTCCGGAGTTCACCGGCTACTCCGTCGAAGTCGACATGGCTGAGCCGGACGCACTTCCCCCCGGCCGACACTACACATCGACGGGCATGTACACCTATGCGCGGCCCGGCACGATTGCGATGGTGGAATTCGACGGCGGCGCGTTTCACCGCCTTCACCCCGTCACGCTGGAGCATGTGCAGGCGGTGCTGCGCCGCGTGTCCGGCACTGAAATCACGCTGACCAGGCTCAGGCTGGCTACCACGTGGACGGATCGTGCCTTCCAGGCAACGACCTATCGGAACGGACGAGTGCTGCTCGCGGGCGATGCGGCGCACATCCACTCCCCTTTGGGCGGTCAAGGGCTCAATCTTGGACTCGGAGACGCGATGAACCTCGGCTGGAAACTGGCAGCCACCATCCGTGGCGATGCGCCGGCCGGTCTGCTCGACAGCTATCAACAAGAGCGGCATCCGATAGGGGCACGCGTTCTCGATTGGTCGCGTGCGCAAGTCGCTCTTATGCGACCTACCCCCGGCACGCGCGCGCTGGAAGCGATCGTTCGCGATCTCATCGAGACCCGGGATGGGGCAACGTATTTCGCCGAGCGCGTCTGGGGTGTTTCGCTTCGCTACGATCTTGGCAGCCCTCATCCGCTGGTGGGCCGCAGCGTACCCGATTTCGAACTGGTCGACGGAACGAAGGCAGGCCGCCTGTTGCGCGACGGGCGGGGACTCCTGCTGGACTTCGATTCAGGCGCATCGCTTCAGGCGCTTGCGAACCGTTGGCGCGAGCGCCTCGCCTATGTCGCAGCCGACGCCAAGGATCGGTTAGGTATGCGCGCTATATTGGTGCGTCCGGACGGGATCGTCGCGTGGGCATGCGAAGCCGATCCCGACCATGAAGAAGTCGCCCATGCCATCTCGCGATGGTTCGGCGAAACCGGGCGTGCAGGTGATTCGCCTCGTCGATAGCAACGTCAGATAACCTTTTGGCATGCTTATCTCTCTTTCAGTGGGCGCATTCGGACAACCGCCCTATGGGTGTGCGGTAACCGGTTCTAATTCGACGCAACGGGCCTGAACGGCAACGGACGCCTGCTCGCGTCCTGACGATCGATCATCCAGCCGGGATAACAACTGGGCAGCACACTCACGGCTTCAAGACGCGCAAGCTCGTCCTCGGTGAGAACGACATCGACCGCGCCGAGATTGTCTTCGAGCTGTTCGACCCGTTTGGCGCCGATAATGACGCTCGTGACATGCGGCCTGGCGAGCAGCCAGGCGAGCGCTATCCGGGCGACCGAGATACCGCGCGCGTCGGAGATGGCGCGCATCTCCGCAACGCACGGCCAGGCCCGATCAAGATCGACCGGCGGAAAATCGAAATGGCTGCGCCGCGAACCTTCTTCGGTTGGTGCCCCGGGACCGAACTTCCCGGAAAGCAAGCCTCCCGCGAGGGGCGACCAGACAAGCAGCCCCATCTGCTCGTCGATAACGAGCGGCACCAGTTCGCGCTCCACGTCGCGTCCGGCGATCGAATAGTAGGCCTGCAGCGTTTCGAAGCGCGTGGCATGAAGCGCGGCACTCAGTCCGAGCGCTTTACCGATCTTGCCTGCGCGCCAATTCGACACGCCGACATAACGAACCAGCCCCTGCCGCGTAAGGTCGTCCAGGGCCCGCAGCGTTTCTTCGATTGGCGTGACAGAATCGCTGGCGTGTATCTGGTAAAGATCTATATGGTCGACCTGGAGCCGTTCCAGGCTTCTCTGCACCGAATCCATGATGTGACCGCGCGACGCCCCCTGATCGTTGGGTTTCGGGCCCATCATGCCGGCGGTCTTCGTCGCCAGCACGATTTCGTTGCGTGGTACTCCGATGTCTTTCAGTGCCTGTCCGACGAGTCGTTCGGACTGGCCAAAGGAATAAATGTCGGCGGTGTCGATGAAATTGATTCCCTCGGCAAGCGCGCGGGCAATCAACCGGTTCGCATCGTCCTGACCGACTGCGCCGATCGCCTTCCACATGCCCGCGTCGGCATTGCCACCCAGCGTCATCGTGCCGAGGCACAGCTCCGAGACATACAGGCCGGTGCGGCCGAGTTGCTTGTATTTCATGGCCATTCCTTTCAAGAGTGGCTGGATAAACAGGTGGCGGCGTCCGTTCCGTCGCGTCGCGCGCGCCAGGATTTCAGTTGCGTTGAGCGTGTCCGGATCGAAACTGTCCGGCGATCATCGCGACGCGTGCGCCGTAGCGGCGCGCCGTCTCGAGATCCCCAGGCGACATCTCGTCAGGCGACGCATCGGCAGGCGTCTGCGCCATCGGCGCGATATAGGAGCCCATGCGATTCAGGTCGTCACGCATCGAAGCCTTCACGTTCGCCGGCTTGATATCCATGCTGACCCAGATGCCGCCGTGCTGCCCGGCGAGCAGAAAGAAGTATTCGAGCGTATTGAGCTTGTCGCCGTTGATACTGGCGCTGTTGGTGAAGCCGCCGAAAATCTTGTTTTGCCACCCGCCTTCGAACCAGGCTTTCGAGGATGCGTCCGCGAATTTCTTGAACTGCCAGCTGGGGCCGCCCATGTAGGTCGGCGAGCCGAACAGGATCGCATCCGCGCCGGCCAGCGTATCCCACGCATCCTCGGCAAGGTTTCCGTCGGTGTCGATTGCGACGAGTACGGCGCCGGCGCCTTCGGCGACGGCTGTTGCCATACGCTCGGTATGCCCATAGCCGGAGTGGTAGACAACGACCGTTTTGATCGCAGAGGTATGTTGTGTCATGGTTGCTCCCTTTCGTTCAAGTTGTCCGCCGTGGACGACATGGGAAGCCACTCTACTGAGTCGCAACTGAGTTATAAATGATGACAAATTGAACGTTCCGTTACTCCCTGGGTGAACAATGCAAAACCTCGACGCGCTTTTGATCTTTGCCCGTGTCGCCGAAATGACGAGCTTCACGCGTGCGGCCGAAAGCCTCGGAATTCAGAAGGGGCGTGTGTCGATGGTGATCCGCGGACTCGAGCGGGATGTCGGCGTGGCGCTGTTGCATCGGACCACGCGGAGCGTGCAGCTTACTGAAGACGGACGCGCCTTTTATCTGCGCGCACGGGACCTGCTGGCCGAAGTACAGGAGTTGCAATCGATGTTCTCGGGTCATGGCACACCGCTGCGGGGAAGGTTGCGCGTCGACATGCCCACCGAGTTGGCACGAAGCGTCGTGGTTCCCGCCCTGCCGCAACTGATGGCGGCACATCCGGAGTTGGAACTGGAACTTTCCAGCACCGATCGGCGTGTCGATCTCGTCCAGGAAGGGTTCGATTGCGTAATCCGTCTGGGTCCGATCGTCGACGAGACGCTGATTGCCCGACCGCTGGGCAAGCTGCGCATGACCAATGCGGCGAGCCCGAGCTATCTGGCACGGTACGGCATGCCGCATACGCTCGATGATCTGCTCAGCCAGGGGCACCGGATGGTTCACTACACGCTGACACTCGGCGCCCGGCATGCCGGATGGGAATACCCGGACGGCGACGGTTATGCGTCGCTTCCGTTGCCGAGCGCGATGCAGGTCAACAGTGTGCAGACCTATCATGCCGCCGGGCTTGCGGGCATCGGGTTGATCCAGGCGGGATATTCGGCGCTCGCGCATCACATCGAAAGCGGCGCGCTGGTGGAGGTTCTGCCCGACTTGCGTCCCGAGCCGCTCGCCGCGTCGCTCGTCGTGGCCCATCGGCGCAACCTGTCGCCACGCGTCCGGGCTTTCATGGATTGGATCGAGGAGGTATTGGAGCCGTATTTCGATTAACCGTCACGTGTAGCGGCTCAACGGGGCAGAAAAAAGCCGAACGCGGAAGTACGAGTTCGGCCCGGCAGCGAGGTATTCGCACGACAGCCGAACTCCGATAGCCGCCCCATGGACCACATTCAGAAGAAGATTTCGGCAAGATGCGCAGCTACGGTCAATGCCAATACGTGGTTGGCAGATGGCCGTCGCGAGGTGGTCGCCGCTCTTCGATCCGTCGCGCCGACGTTACGCTTGACGCGGTGTTTCAACGGGTGGTGTGCCGTCATGAAATAGCGCTTTCAGCTGTGAACGCAGCTCCGGCGAATCGGCATGCTTGTGAACCGCGACCGCATGCTGTACGGCCGCCTCGAGCAATTCGTTTTCGGAATCCGCGGATAGCGCAACGGAACAATTCATTTCGCTCGGGAATTCCCGGCAATCGATGTATTTGCGCGTCATGATGTCCTTCCTCATACGACAGTAGTCATGGGTCTTGCGTGGATGACCGCGCGGGATGCCGCGCGAAGCATATAGGCACGATTGCGCCTCCTTGTCGCGGACGAAATGATTTTGAAAGTATAGGTCGCGTGCAATGAATTCGCGGTAACGCATCGAAATTCACGACGTTCCGCGTGCGTCGCCCGCACGCCGTGCCGCAGGTGCCGTCCGCGGCCGGGAATGAAGCAGGGATGTAATCAACGGCCGACTACATGACTGACGAAATCCGCACACGAAAGTCCACGGTCCGGGCGGAAGCGACGTTTGGATGGCAGTCCGAAAGTGCGGGTCGATGGCCATAGATGGCCGGGTGGCGTGCAACGCTGGCTGGTACAGCGTGGAATCGTCGCGCTGGCGAAGTCCGTGCGAAAGGAGCGGATGCTGGAAAACCTGGCCGTCTCCGACTTCGAATTGTCTGACGAATACAGCTTCTTCTCCCATCGCGATCCGGCGATCGGGAAGTGGATGAGCGAACGGAATCTCGGCCTCTGATGCGCAATCGCGGCGGCCGTCCGGCCAAACAGCCGTAATTTCGATTGGGTAGACTGCAGGGTCTCATCCTTGACCTTCTCACCGATTTTATGGCTACTGCACCGTCGGACAACGCCTCTTCCGAGTTCATTCCGGCCGACGTGAGGCAAACCGTCGTCACCCAAACATTGCCGTCCGCGCAGATCGGTATCAGTCGGCTGAAGACGGCACGAAGAAATATGGGTCGGACTGCGCCCTATGACCTCGAAGACGCCGATCTCATCGTGTTGCAATTGCGCGCTTTCGGCGAACAGGAATTGTGGCTTGACGGACGTGCGGCTCGCTTCGTCCCCTACAACGCAGGGACCGTGACGATTCACGACCTCGACCGCAGGTGGGTGGCGGATCTGAAGGGGGCGTTCGACTGCCTCCACTTCCATCTGCCTCGCCGAACGCTGGAGGAAACGGCCGATGAAATCGGCGGCCGGCGACGACCGCAGCTTTATTTGCCGCCGCACTTGAGCGCAACCGACCCGATCGTCCATCACCTCGGACAGTCATTGCTACCGGCGTTGGCGCAGCCCGAGCATGCGTCGCAACTCTTCATCGACCAAGTCGCGCTCGCTTTCCAGACCCATATCGCGCAACAGTACGGCGGCATCGGCGAGCAGCGGGAAAGGCAGACCGGCAAACTCACGCCGTGGCAGGAGCGTCAGGCAAAAGGACTCCTGTTCGAACACCTCAACGGAAAAATTTCGCTTGTCGATGTGGCAAAGGCCTGCGGTCTGTCTCGCAGTCATTTCGTCAAGGCTTTTCATCAGACCACGGGACTGCCTCCGCATCGCTGGCTGATCAATCAACGCGTAGAGCTGGCAAAAAAGTACATGCGCACGTCCCCCATGCCTCTGAACATGATCTCGGATTTGTGCGGCTTTGCGGACCAAAGCCATTTCACGAGGACATTCATGCGCCTGACCGGTGTCACACCTCGTCAGTGGCGTGCGGACAACCGTTGATTTAAGCACCGCGGTACTAACTACTTCCGCGTCGCAATCGCTTTTCCCGTGCCGCCTGCATTGCGCACGCTCCCTCGATAATCGCCGCCCTGTTCCGCTTCACTCCCCTGACGCGACATCAATCTCGCGGACGATTTACCGATAGAACCAAAAGTTACCGTTAGTTTCAAAGATGCCCAAATAGTAGGCTGAAGCGACGCTATTCTTCGGTTACCCACAATAACACCCATGGGGGTGACAATGAATAAGCTCTTTAAA
This sequence comes from Burkholderia sp. LFS061, assembly GCF_047978125.1. NCBI lineage: Bacteria > Pseudomonadati > Pseudomonadota > Betaproteobacteria > Burkholderiales > Burkholderiaceae > Burkholderia > Burkholderia sp. LFS061. Next base: position 264,887 of record NZ_JBFPFS010000005.1, read on the forward strand.
GGTGCCCTTTGCGCTGCGATCGTGCCGTTCGTTCTTGCCGGCTGCGGCGGCGGAGACGACGGCGGCAGCGTGCAGAACGGCACGCTGCATGTCGCGATGACCGACGCACCGTCGTGCGGCTTCGATCATGTGTTCGTCACCGTGTCGCAGGTGCGCGTGAACGCCAGTTCGAACGCGGGCGACAACGACGGAGGCTGGTCGACGATCACGCTGCCGGCGCCGCAGAAGATCGACCTGCTGTCGCTGACCAACGGCGCACTCGCCGATCTCGGCCAGACCGCGCTGCCTGCCGGCCAGTACCAGCAGGTACGCCTCGTGCTCGCGCAGAACCAGGGCAACACGCTCGCGAACTCGGTCGTGCCGACGGGCGGCAGCGAGCAGGCGCTCGCGACGCCGAGCGCGACGCAAAGCGGCTACAAGATCATCTCGCCGTTCACGGTCCAACCGAACACGCTCGTCGACCTCGTGCTCGATTTCAATGCGTGCAAATCGATCGTGCAGCGCGGCAACGGCACCTATGCGCTCAAGCCGGTCGTGACGGCAACGCCGACGGTCGTGAGCGGCGCGATTTCCGGCTACGTCGCACAGGCCGAAGCGGGCGCAACGGTCTATGCCGAGCAGCGTGGCAAGGTCGTGCGCGGCACGGTGGCCGATAGCAGCGGCAAGTTCGTGCTGTCGCCGCTGATCCAGAGCTCGACGCAGGGCAATTACGACGTCGTGATCGTGCAGAACAACGTCGCGTCGGGTGTCGTCCGCTCGGTGCCGGTTGTCGTGAACACGAGCACGGCCGTGTCGACGTCGAACCTGCCGATCACGCTGCCTGCTTCGACGATGAGCACGGTCAGCGGCACGGTGACGGCGAGCGCGAACGCGCTGGTGCGCGCACTGCAGACGATCGATGCAAACGCATACGAGATCGCGTCGATCAACGCAAACCTGGACACGGGCGCGTACGCGCTGTCGGTGCCGACGGCCGCGCCGATCGTCGGCACGTACTCCGGTTCGCTGCCGGTCACGCTGGCTGCGGCGCCGGCGTCGGCGGGCCAATATACGATCGAAGCGGACGCAGCGTCGGGCGCAACGCAATCGACGAACGTCAATGCAACGACTAGCCAAACGAACGTCAATTTCAATTTCTGACGGTTCAACGGCATAACGGAAAGGGCCGAACGGCCCTTTCCCCTCAACGGGAGAACGAAGTGAAAAAAGGGGTTATCGCGTTGCTTGCTGCGGCGAGCATGATCGGTGCACTCAGCGGGTGCGTGGCTTACGTTCCCGGTCCGCCGGTAGTGGTCGCGCCGCAAGGTGGTCCGGGGAACGGTTTCTGCCCGCCCGGACAAGCGAAGAAAGGTAATTGCTGATGCGAGGCCCGCACAAACGCGGGCCTTTCTTTTATCCGCTGTGCGCCGATGGACCGGATCAGAGCCGCAGATAAACTCGGGAAGCCAAAGCAGCTTTACGTCTGACCGATGACTATCCTGTTACCCGATACACTGCAAGCCACTCGCGAGTAATGCGGCAGTACCTGCGGCCTCTCTGACAAGGCTCGGCGCACAAACCTACGCCAATACCTAAGCTCACCCTTTTGGGGATCGGCCGGTACCGCCGCCGGCTGCCGACGTCTGCGAGAGGCGACCTCCGCCCCACTCCGGACTCTCGACCCAGTACGAAATCAGCGGCTGCAAGCAAGTGCGGATTCAATCCGTCCATGCCCCATTCGTATTTGTCGACGCCTCGTCACTTCCTATCGTCCCGGGCAGCGGCGGTCTCGTGCGTTTGCGGCAATTCTTGTGGACCGTCAGTCCCCGGGGGGGCGTACCGTCACATCGCCGACGACCACTCCTCTAAGCCCCTCCCGTAGCGCCGCGACATTCTCTACGCCGTTCAACTGCTCGAACTCCCGCTGCGCTTCCCGCCATAGCGGGGCCGCTTTTTTGTGCAGGCGCCGCCCTTCTTCGGTGAGCTCAACAACGCGGCTTCGACCGTCCGTGGGCGAGGGCTTGATCGCGACGAAGCCGTCGCGCTCAAGGAAGCCAACCATCTTCCCCATCGCCGTCCGTTCGATATCGAGCCGTTCGGCAAGGGCGTTGACCGCGGCACTTCCCACCTCGTCCAGTGCGGCCAGGGTGAGGAATTGCGTAATGCGCAGGCCCGCCGGCTCGAGATGGCTATCGTAGAGGCGGGATATCTGCCTGCTCGCCTTCCTCACTGCGAAGCAGTTGCATTGATCGATTCCAAGCGGCTGGTCGAACGGCAACATCTGGTTCCACTCCTCATTTCTTTTGATTGCCGGAATGCTACGCGCACGCGCGAAGTACGGCGGTATCTTTCGATGAAAGTCGACACTGAAAACGTTGGCGCCCCGGCAATCTGCGCGCCTCAAGTCTCGCCCCCCGTAGCCGACTCTCGTCATCTGCGGCGTTTAGAGCCCTTCCGGCGGAGTAATATAGCCCGGCACGTCAGCCGACAGCGTACTCTTTAGCACCGCTGTACCCTCGTCGGCCATAACCTCGCTCTTGCCGGCGGCGAGAGCGTCATAGGTCTGCCGCACAACATCCTCGGGGCTGGCTTTAGGCACGTCAATGCCATTGGTCAGGTCGGTATCCACGAATCCGACGTGCAGGCCGAGAACCTGGATGCCACGCTCATGCAGATGAAAGCGAAGCTGGTTCGTATAACTCCATGCTGCAGCCTTTGACGCCGCATACGGCGTCAGATACGGCCGCGGAAGCCACACGATGTCGGAAAGCACGTTGATGATCGCCGCATGCCGCTTGGCCGCCAATATCTGCTCGAAGGCCTGCGTGACGCGCACTACGCCGTAGTAGTTGGTATCGAACATGCGAGTGGATTGCGCTTCGACGTCGGCCGCCATGGGCCCGTCGATCAGAGCAGCTATGCCCGCGTTGTTGATCAGCAGAGTCGTATCCGCCGCCTGTTTCACGGCTGCAGCGATCGATGCCGTATCCGTAACATCGATCTTGACCGGCACAATGCCCGGCTCTTCAAAGCCATTCGTGTTGCGCATGCCCGCGTACACTTTCGTCGCCCCGCGACGACGTGCCTCTCGTGCAAAAGCCAGGCCCAGGCCGCGATTGGCGCCGGTGATAAAGACGGTGGCGTTCTTGATTTCCATGACAAGCTCCTTTTTTAAAGCTGCGCGCTCCGGGGAGATGCATCTTCCTCCGCTGGCCTGCGGCGCCTGGTTCAAAGAAAAAGGTTTTCCGGAAGCTGCTTTGAAAGTGCCACCCGCAGATGGGCAGCGAGAGTCAGCACAGCGTCAAGCGGGCTCATCCGTACGCTAACGCGCGGCACTGATCCGTCGGAGTTGTGGTCGACGACGACGACCGCACTCAGGTTCTCGCCGCTCGTCAGAACGGCCTCGTACTCGAGAAAGAGCCGCGAACCGACAGCCTGAACAAATGTGGGCGTCTGCGAGGCGTAGAACGTTCCGACGGCGTTGACTGCCAGCCGGATTTCGTCGCGCCCTGATACGGGGCCACGCAACACCGAGCTGACCAACTCTGCATCAGTTGTTAGATCGTCCAGAAACGGGTGACGCTCGTCTTGAGTGTGTGCCATTTTCAAACCTCGACTCGTTTGGGGTCGTGCTCACGCGAATACGGCTCGATTCCGAGTAATGAACTGCTGGACCGAGAGTGGCGGCTTTCCGGTAATTTTCTCGATGACATCGTTGGTACCCGCGAATACGCCGTCACGGTAGTTCTGAGCAACCTCGACCAGATGCTGCGTGAGGAACGGTGGAAATTTGTAGAGATTTTCCATCTTGATCCGAAACTCCTCGATGGAACTTGGCTCGTATTCGATCCGGGCTCCGAGAGCCTCACTCATCGCCGCGGCGATCTCGGTATGGTTCATCTCGACGGGACCATGGAGCGTATAGATCTTGCCCTCGTGGCCTTCGGGGTTGGCCAGGACATGGGCGATAACCCGCCCCTGATCATCAGTGGCGATGGGTGCGTGACGGCCATTGCCAAAGGGAAATTCAATCTTTTTCCGGGCCCAGATCTCCTTCGCAAAATGCGGATAGACGAGCCAATCGGCAAAGAACGTGGGGCGCAGATGGGTAGTCGGAACGCCCGACCAATCGAAGACCCGCTCGGAAACCCAGTGATCCTGGGCCGCGTGGCTTTTCGACTCCCGGCGCGCGGAAATCTGCGACATGTTGACGATCGCCTTGACGTCCGCCTCTTTTGCGGCCTGCGCGAAATAAGCAGCAGCCCCGATGATTCCCGGCGCGATCGGATGGAGAAAATAGGCCGATCGGATTCCTTCCATCGCTGCACGGATGTCATTGATGTCGGTGAAGTCTCCAACGGCGATATCGACTCCGCGCTGCCTCAGAGCGGCCGCCCGATCGTCGTCCGTGCGCACATATGCGCGCACGCGCCTGCCCATCTTGAGCAATTCGTCGATAGCGATACCTCCGGTCCGTCCGGTTGCACCGCTCACAAGTATTTCGGCCTGGTTCATGGTTTGGCTCCATTTGGAAATAAGAGCATATGCTCTCTTGCAGCCAAGATAGGAGCATATGCTTCAATTGTCAAGGCATTCTTTTCTTGTCTGCGCTGGACGCGATGTCGCGCCCCCTGGGAACGCTATGCTTTATCGGGCCGAAGGCATTGGGGGGACGGATCGACGGGCTGTCTGGCTACCGCCATGCCCCGAAGTTGCGGGCAAAGCACGTGAGCCTCGCGCACGGCGACAGCCGAACGTCCGTTATGGCCGACGACGCAACGCACATCGTTCACGGTCGAACGGCGGTTCACAGGGGCGGAGCGGTCGCACGAATATCCACGCGGCGGCCTGGATGAATGGCGCTTCATGGCCTGGATGCGTCACCGTCATATAGAATGGTGCGCTTTGCCCGTACTCCTATGTGGTTCAAAAATCTTCAGCTTCATCGTCTTCCGGCGCCTTGGGCCGTTACCCCCGATCAGATGGAAAAATGGCTGGCGCCCCACGCATTTCAACCGGGCAGCAGCGTCGAGATGCAGAGCTTCGGATGGGCGTCGCCGCGTGACGACGGCGCGCTTGTGTATTCGATCAACCGGCAGATGCTGCTGCTGTTTCGTGCCGAAAAGAAGCTGCTCCCGGCGTCGGTCGTCAATCAGGTGACCAAGGCCCGGGCGCTTGAAGTCGAGGAGCAGCAGGGCTTCAAGGTGGGGCGAAAACAGCTGCGCGAACTCAAGGAGCAGGTTACCGACGAACTGCTGCCGCGCGCGTTCACCATTCGCCGCGATACCCGCGTGTGGATCGATACGGTGAACGGCTGGCTCGTCATCGATGCGGCTGCACAGGCTCTTGCCGACGACGTTCGCGGCCTGCTCGTCAAATCGATCGATCAGTTGCCGCTCGCCGGCGTTCATGTGGCGCTTTCGCCGGTCGCCGCGATGACGGATTGGCTGCTGTCCGGCGAGGCGCCGGGCGGATTCACCGTGGACCAGGACGCCGAGTTGCGCTCGAGCGGCGAAGGCGGCGCCACGGTGCGATACGTCGGCCACGCGCTGGAAGCGAACGACATGCGCCGGCACATCGAGGCCGGCAAACAATGCATGCGCCTCGCGATGACCTGGGATGACCGGATCTCCTTCGTGCTGACACCGTCGCTGACGATCAAGCGTGTCACGCCGCTCGACGTGATCAAGGAGGCGACGGATCCCACCGCGCAGAACGACGATGAACGCTTCGACTCGGATGTCACGCTGATGACAGGTGAATTGGGGCGGATGCTGACCAGTCTCGTCGATATCCTGGGTGGCGATCAGCACGACTCGATTCATAAGGCGGCGGCAGCCTGAACTCCGTCGGCGGTCGAGGATCATCGCGCCGCGACGGCGAGGATTCGCGCTGACGCGACATTTCGAGGAGGACCGTCGCCGCGCTGGCGGCGGGTCGCGGCTGGGCGCTCGCGACTCGGAGCGGCCCTTCTCGTCAAACTTCCAGATCCATCGACCGCGCGACCTTAGCGCCATCTCCGGTCATCAATCGCGAAACTTTGCCGTCGTCAATGTCGAGCACACTTTGATGACGTCTGGAGACGGTGGTTGCATCAATCGCTCCTGTTTGATGACGATCTCCCGGTCTTCGATATGCCCATGTTCATGGAGAAAGCACGCCAGAGGGCCAGCAGCCATTCCTGCCGCTGATGCCTCACTGAGGCCAAATCGTGGCGCGGACATACGCGCCGCGCTCGCAACCGAGATCAAAGGCGCCTGCGGGAACATAGGTGTTTCTTTACCTCTTTCGCGACCGATAGAGTGTGGGCCAGTCACCGGGCCCAACACCACCACAAGTATTCTGCTGCGACGCAGCCGAAATCTGAAATGCCTGACCATCCCAGATCCATTCGGCCCGAAAACCGCAATCAGCCAGCCCGCGCCCCTTGGCAAAAGTCGATAGGACGCCGGTAGCAGGGTCAAAGCTCGGTTCGAACAGTGAGGAGTCTAAAACTTCCCCCGCAGGATCCCTCAGCTTGATGGGCTCCGGTGCTCCGCCACCAATTCGCGGCGCGATGAACACGTCCGATGATCCTTGGTAGGCTCCCTGAATGCATGGGAGAAAAACCAACGCCTTCTGTGTGTTGAGCGCATACGCCGCTTCTTCGAGATACTTTGACGCATTGTTCTCGCAACTACTGGCGTCCCGAATATGTTTCGTGCGCGTGATCAGGCTCTTTTCCTCTTGATCGGGCAACTGCGAAACGATCTTCCGTGTCGGTACGACCGGTAGTGACGGTGCGAGTGTGACTCGGGAGGCCGGCGCAGGGCCCTTGCGGATCAGCGCGGTGACACCCCCGATTCGTCCCTGCCGATCATCGATGCGCAACAGCGCGGCGACAATGCCATCGAGAGGAATATAAGCGCTTGCCTCCGAACCGACCTGAAGCTTTGTGCCATTGCGAAGCCGGGATACGAAGGCTGCCACGGCCGCCGGCCGCGTTGCCGACAAAGTCGCCACATTATTGGCGTAGTCGACACGCCAGGCCGACTCGTCCAGCCGCAGCGGCTCTCCATCAACACGCAGGTCACCGAGATCGATGCTGTCGTTGGTTACGACATTTAGCCGTGCTTCGAGCGAACTGCTTGGCCCGGCCGCGCGAATGAAGCGCAAGTCTGCGCTGGATTCGCCACCGTCTGCGAAACCCTTCGCCTCGCAGGTCAAGGCGTTGTCGCAGGCGACCAACCATGACTTATAGGTGTCGTAGCTGGGCGCGCCGACTTCCCGAGGAGGAGCTGCTCTGGCGACGAGGGAGACGGCCGCGCCAGCGAAAACAGCAATGAGCACTGCGCTCGTCTCAATGGCACGATTTTTCATGTACTTTTACTGAGGCGAATATGAGCCGCATCGTAACGGAAGTGATGTGCCATCAATCAACGTAACTCGGTGCGGCAACCCTTGAATCGAGGCAAGCAACGAATCCAAAGCAGATGTTTGATATATGGCTGTTGCCGACGGCGGATTCAACCGGTCGATGCAACAGCTTGATGGAATCGCTCAGCCATTGGCATGTGAGCCGGTAAAATCAGTCCGTCAACAGGTGATCGATATATGCGGCCAATGCCAGCCGCACGTTCCGATGATCGTTTGCCGACATGCAGATGAAAAATTCCCGGCAAGCCCACTCGTTGGTCAGTCGAATAGGCTGTCAGCCCATAATCTGCGTGCCGGGCACATGAGCAATCAACCACAGACGCGCCGCTCTTACGGCAAGATGGAGTGGCCTGCGTTGCTGCGCAAGCTGGACCGCATCGACCCTTCTTGTCGCCGCTGAAAACGCGAAAGCCCGGTGCAACGCCGGGGTTACGTAAACGGGCCGATGCAATCGCTATCAGGCCGACGATGCCGCCGACGCGTTGCTGCCCGCGCGGCGACGGTACAGCCTGAGCGTCGCGCACAAGCTGCAGAGCGCAGCGAAGCTCAGCCAGTAGCCTGGGGCGGCCTTGTCATGCAGGACCTGAATCAGATACGTCGATACCGCCGGCGTAAAGCCGCCGAACAGCGCCGTCGCGAGACTGAACGCCAGCGAGAAGCCCGCGACGCGCACTTCGACCGGCATCACTTCGGTGAGCGCGGCGACCATCGCGCCGTTATACATGCCGAAGAAGAACGAGAACCACAGCAGAACGATCAGCATGCGCGCGAAGCTCGGTGCATCGGAGAGCCAGGACAGCGCCGGATAAGACGTGAAGATCGCCAGCATGGAAATGGCGAGCAGCAGCGGCTTGCGGCCGATGCGGTCGGAAATCATGCCACCGATCGGCAGCCAGACGAAATTCGATGCAGCCACAAGCAGCGTGACCATCAGGCTGTCGGAGGTGGACAGCTTCAGCACCGACTTCCCGAAGGTCGGCGTATAGACGGTGATGAGATAGAAGGTGGTGGTGGTCATCGCCGTCAGCAGCATGCCGCCGATGACGGTGCGCCAGTTGCCGAGCAGTATCGCAAAAATCTCGCGCGCCTGCGGATGATGCCGCCGCGCTTCGAACGCTGCGGTCTCCTGCAGCGAACGGCGCAGCATGAACAGGAACGGCACGATCGCGCAGCCGATGAAAAACGGCACGCGCCAGCCCCATGCACCGATCTGCTGCGCGGACAGCCACTGGTTCAGCCCGTAACCGATGGCCGCCGCCAGGACGATGGCGACCTGCTGGCTCGCCGACTGCCAACTCGTGTAAAAGCCCTTGTTATCGGGCGTCGCCATTTCCGCGAGATAGACAGACACGCCGCCCAGTTCCGCGCCCGCCGAGAAGCCCTGCAATAGACGCCCGAGCAGCACGAGCGCCGGCGCGAGCAGGCCGATCGTCGCGTACCCAGGCACGCAGGCAATCAGAATGGTGCCGCTCGCCATGATCGACAGCGTAACGATCAGCCCGGTGCGCCGTCCGACCTTGTCGATATACGCGCCGAGAAAGATCGCACCGAGCGGACGCATCAGAAAGCCCGCGCCGAACACCGCGAAGGCGAGCATCAGCGAGGCGAACTCGCTGGTGGACGGGAAAAAGATCTTCGAGATCGATGTCGCGTAGAAGCCGAACAGAAAGAAATCGAACTGTTCGATGAAATTGCCGCTGGTCACGCGCAACACGGCGGCGGCCCTCGTCATGGGCGAAACGCCGGAGGTAGCGGCGATCGATTCTGTGCGGTTCATTGCGTCTCCTGCTTCTTATCTATAGTGATGGGCGCCCAAGGCGCCCTAGTGACTGCTAATCCGAACTGAGGCTCAATGTGTTGCGTTGCCGCTTCTCTATCGACGATTTGAGCAACGCCGCCGAGCGGAAGATGCCGTGCGCGAACTTGCCGTAAGGCAGCGTGGCGAACAGCGCCATCACGATGCCAAGATGAATCGCGAGCAGCGACGGCATCGCCGAGGTCGTGCGGAGCGCGAGCAGCGCGAGACCGGATGCGCTCGTCAGAAGCAGGAGCGCGATGAAGCCGCGGTCCATCGGACGCTGACGGGCATCGCCCCGCTCCGGAACGCGTTTCAGGTTCAGCCACAGCAGTCCCGCCGCCCCCGCAATCAGCCCAATGCCGCCCGCGGTTCCCAGCAGCACCGGCACGCTCAGAAACGGATACGGCGCTTCCAGACCAAATGCATAGTGATAGAGCGTCGCAACTGCGGTTGCTGCAAAGCACAGCATGAAGCCGTAGAACGTCAGGTGATGGAAACGACGCCGCGCCAGTGTGAAGGCATCGCTCTCTTCGTTGCAGCCGTCGCCGTGGCCGCCGTCCAGGTACTTGAGCGTCAGCGCGTTCTTGGCCGCTTCCGCGACGGCTGGCGCGTTCGCCGTTCCTGCCGACACGTCGCGCCAGAAACGCGTGACGCCCACGCCGAGCGCGAGAATGACGAACAGGAAAACGATGCCAAACATCGCCGCGAGCAGGTTGTGCGGGAAGATCGCGTAGAAGTTCGCTGGCGCGACATCGCCCGACAAGCCGCCGTGTAATGCCGTACCGAGCAGCAGAAACAGCGTGAGTCCGGCCGCCAGTGCCACCGACAGAGTCAGGCCGTTGCGTTTGTACAGCGCGCCGAACGACGCGGGAAACGCGTATTCGGTGTAGGTTTCGAGCCGGACTTCGGCCATCGCTTTCGGCACGTTCACGCCGAATTCGTGCGGCGGCGCGTATTGGCACGCGTGATAGCACGCGCCGCAGTTGTGGCAGAGATTCGCCAGATAGTTGACGTCCGACTTGCCGAATTCCAGGCGGCGCGTCATGGCCGGGAACACGGCGCAGAAGCCTTCGCAGTAGCGGCAGGCGTTGCAGATCTGCATCTGTCGTGCCACTTCGGTTTCGCCGGCGCTCATCGGCACAATGGGGATCACGCGCGCCGTGCTGCCGTGCGACGTTTTTTTCGTATCGACCGATAACGCCGTGCGCATGCGTTCGGGCGCGAGCGGGTCAGACTGCTGCACTGGTTGCCTCCGTCGTTTTGAGTGCGGCGCGCGCGGCCTGCGTCCCGGCGATGCGCCCGAAGGCCGTGCCGATCGACATGCCGACGCCCGCTGTATAGCCCTTACCGAGCACGTTGCCGGCCATCATTTCGCCGGCCACGAACAGGTTCTCACTGGCTTTGCCGCCAAAGTGAACCTGCGCACGGTCATTGGTCTTTAGTCCGAGATACGTGAACGTGATGCCTGGCCGCAACGCATAACCGTAAAACGGCGGCGTCTCGATGCGGCGCGCCCAGTGCGTCTTGGGCGGCGCGAGACCTTCGGTGTGGCAGTCGTCGAGCGCGGTGTGGTCGAAGGTGCCGTCGCGGCATGAGTCGTTATAGCGCGCGAGCGTTTCCATGAAGCGCGCTTCCGGCAGCCCGAGCTTGCGCGCGAGTTCCGGCAGCGTATCGGCCTTTTCGCCCGGAAACACCGGCGGCATGAAGCGGCCGATTGCTTTCGAGTCGATGATCGAATAGCCGATCTGCCCCGGTTGATGCGCAACGAGCCGTCCCCAGATTGCATAGCGCTTCGGCCAGAAATCCTCGCCTTCGTCGTAAAAGCGCTCGGCGTCACGATTCACCACGACGCCCAGAGACACGCAGTCGATGCGCGTGCAGATGCCGCCGTCATACAGCGGCGCGCGTGCATCGATGGCGACGCAGTGTGACTGCGACGGGTCGCCGATCATGTCCGCACCGGCGTCGGTCATATGCTTGATGAGCACGCCCTTGTTGAAGCGCGTGCCGCGAATCAGGAAGTTGTCGGCGGGCCATTCGCCGCGCTCGTTTTGCCCCCACGCTTCGCGCAGCCATTCGCGATTTGATTCAAAGCCGCCTGCCGCCAGCACGCAGGCGCGCGCCTCGAAGCGCTGGCTGCCGCTGCGCGCCGCGATAAAGAGGCTGCCGTCAAGTTCAAGCGAATCGACGGGTGTTTCATAGCGGATATCGACGCCGAGCGCTTCGGCGCTGCGGTAATACGCGTTGACGAGCGCCTTGCCGCCACCCATGAAGAACGCGTTGGTGCGGGCCACGTGCAGCGCGCCGGACAGCGGCGGCTGGAAGCGTACGCCGTGCTTCTGCATCCACGGCCGGCACGACGACGACGCGCGGATCGTCAGCCGCGCGAGATGCTCATTCGTGATGCCGCCGGTGACTTTCAACAGGTCCTGCCAAAATTCCTCTTCCGGATAGGCATCGACGAGAACGTCCTGCGGCGCATCGTGCATGCAGCGCAGATTGCGTGTGTGTTGCGAGTTGCCGCCGCGCCATTCGCGCGGCGCGGATTCGAGAAGCAGGACCGAGGCGCCCGCTTCGCGCGCCATCAATGCGGCACACAGCGCAGCATTGCCTCCTCCGATTACGAGCACATCGACCATCAGACTTGTCTCCTTTTGGACAAATCGTAAAGGTCTCGTGCCCGCGTCGCTACCAGCCAGCCGTCAAGGGGTCTTCACTTTTTGTGAAGGCCGAGGCTCCCGCAGCCGCGCACCGGGCCAGCGCCCCTCCTGCACCAGTTGACGGGCGACATCGGCGAGCACCACGCGCGCAGCGAGACCGGCGGGAGACAGTTCGTCGTCGGAGATGCTGGCGAGTATGTTGTGCCGTGTGGCGTATTTATCCGCGACGGGCACGCTCGTCAGTATCACGTTCTCGGGCCTTGCGAGCGCCGCGCCAGGCTGTATGGTCGCGCCGATGCCGGTGCGGACGAAGTCCATCAGGAGTGCAAGGCCGTCGACTTCGGCGACGATGTTCGGCTCGTATTCGGCGCGCCTGAACGCTGATAACAGCAGCGAACGCAGCCCATGCGTGCCGCTGGGAAGAACGAGCGGAAGCCTGCCGAGATTTTTCAGCCGGACGGATGCGCTCGTCGGCATGCCATCGAGATCGCCCGCGCCGATCAGGAACAGCCGCTCATCCAGCAGCGGCAGCACGCTCCAGCGTTGTGCGGACTCCTCGCGGAACAGCACGGCGAGATCGATCTGACGCGCGCTCAGCATGGATGCAAGATAGCCGGAGAGACTTTCGACCATGTGCAGCCGCACATCGGGATAGCGCGAGCGCATGGCCTGCATGAATGCGACACCTAGCACGCTCGCCGTGCTCGGCGCCATGCCGACGCTGACATGGCCCGACAGACGGGCTGAGCGCGCAGCGAGCGCGGCATCGTCGATATGACGCAGCGCGAGTTGCGCCTGACGCCAGAACGCCAAACCTGCGTCGGTTGGAACGACGCCGCCCGAGGTGCGTTGCAGCAGACGCGTGGACAGTTCACCTTCGAGACGGCTGATCTGCTGACTCAATGCCGAGGTCACCACGCCGAGTTCCAGCGCTGCCTTGCCCATGCTTCCGTGTTCCACGGCGCTGAGAAAATAGCGTAGTTGTCTGAGTTCCATTCCGCGATCGGTCAGGAGGAGTAAGCGGGTATTTTGACAGAACGTCGTCGGACCATCCTCGGCATAGGCGCCGCAACGCGTCCCCTATAGCGTCTGCGACCGGCGTGAAAACGGACTCTCGAATGACCTTCCAACGGCCCGGTTGAATCCGCCACCCTCAACAGCCGTTCAGGCTCCCTCTACCGCAACGACCGCTTCCAAGCCGCACCCGCCGCTCGCCTGACCGAGTTGGCCAGATAGGCGTCCTGCGAATATCCTGCGCTATCAACCACGCCTGAAATCGCAAAGGCTTCGTCTTGATCGTGTATCGTTTGTCAATAAAGTTGAGCGGCATATGTAAATAAAATCAATGGCTTGCAAAAAATTCTGCCATGATTGCTCGCTTCATTTTTCCATACAAGTTGAGAAAAATCCGCTGAATTGATACGAAATACGAGCACTCGCTAATAGGCTTGATTCTTCCCAAGATGTGGCGGTCTATCGATCAATTTTCGTCAAGATAGGCCGAGCACTATAGCGGAAGTGGCCTCCCACGCCACCTCCGCTCACAACTCTAGTCGGCGGGACTAGCATTGACGAGAGCCATCATCAAATGCGTCAGGGCTTCCGCCACTTGTCCGGCTTCCCGGCACGCCGAGCCTGCTCGGACACCAATGAAGCAGCTGGTCGGCCGGCCTTGCCAACCACGCATTTCCTGGCCTCCGGATAGCGCTCGCGAACCCACTTCGACAGTTTCTGGCGACAGGGATAGCCCAATCTCCTGAGGATGAAGGCGAAGCAGCGCCCGTGGTTGACGTAATGCCCGAGTGCTACTTTCATTCTTCGGAGTACATCGGCATTACGCGAACATACCCCCACTGCAGATCGCCGCTCTTATCGAGTTCGTTACACCACGCCTTCAGAGAATTCTTCGTCAAATAACCCAACGGGCGAATGGTCGCCTTGCTTCGCACCCCGAGTTGCAGATACAACTCGACCGCCCGAACGCGTTCTTGGTATGAATACATGGACTACCTCCAAAGTAGTCCACGATTTTGTCCGCATCCCCGGTGGGTTAAGACTCGGTGAAAATCAACACTCTAGCCACTGCGGAAGGCGAGCGTCACAGCAGATCACAACGCAGCCTTTTCGGCAGCCTACGCTTATAGAGTGGTTGGAGCAGCGCCTCACACTCCCGCAATAGCCCCTTCGTCGTCCGAGCGAATCCCGTCCTTGTGATGTCCGCCGGCATCATCGACCGAAACATCCGCAGACGACGGCGCGAGCACGTTTCCCCATTTCGCGACGGCGGCCGAGGCGACCGCATTACCCAGCACATTGGTCGCCGTGCGCCCCATGTCCAGGAAATGATCAACGCCGATGATAAGGAGCAGCCCGGCCTCGGGGATATTGAACTGGCCCAGTGTCGCGGCGATGACGACCAAGGAGGCGCGCGGCACCCCGGCCATGCCTTTGCTGGTCAGCATCAGGATGGCAAGCATCGACAACTGCTGCACGAACGACAGATGAACGCCATACGCCTGCGCAATGAACAGCGTGGCAAATGTGCAGTACATCATCGTGCCGTCGAGATTGAACGAATAGCCGATCGGCAAAACGAAGCTCGCGATACGTTCGGGGACACCGAAACGGACCAGTTGTTCCAGCATCTTCGGATAAACGGACTCGCTGCTGGCCGTACTGAAGCCGATCAGCATCGGCACACGCATGAAACGCACAAGCGAAAATACCCGGCGCCCGAACAACACGCCACCGGCCAGTACCATCAGAAGCCATAGCACGATCAGGCTTCCGTAGAATTCGCCCATGAACCGGCCAAAGGTTACGAGAACCGACACGCCGCGCGTCGTCACGACGTTCGCGATCGCACCGAACACCGCGAACGGCGCGAGCGCCATCACATAGCCGGTCACTTTCAGCATGACGTGAGCGACCTGGTCGAGCATGCGAACGACGAGTTGCGCCTTGTCGCCCAGCGTCGTAAGCCCGACGCTGAAGAAGGCGGCGAACACCACGATCTGCAGGATTTCGTTGTTCGCCATCGCCCCCACAATGCTGCTGGGCACTAGATGCACCACGAATTCCTTGGGCGACAGCCCGCTCGTGCTCAACCCGGTCGAGGCGTTGATCGCGGGCAACGGCAGGTTGAGCGCGCTGCCGGGCTTCAACCAGTTGGCGATCAGCGCGCCCAGCGCGAGCGAGATGAACGACGCGAAGAGAAACCAGCCCAGAGTCCTGATCCCGATGCGGCCCACCGCGCGCACATCGCCGATCTTCGTCACACCGATGACGAGTGAGCAGAACACGAGCGGCGCGATGATCATCTTGACCAGGCGCAGAAACACGTCGGCGAGAAGCGAGAAATAGCCGCCGACCTGGTTGGCTGCATCCGCGTTGGGCAGCATCGCGTGACAGGCAACGCCGGTTGCGATGCCGAGCACCATCCCGACAACAATGCGTGCAGCAAGAGGAAATTTCATGAGTGTCTCCAAGCGTATCTTTGACAAACGACATTGACGAGAGGCGTCACGCGCCAAGCCGCAGGTAAGCCATATGCGCGACGGCCGCGTCCTGCAGGGCGATGCCGACTGCCTTGTAGATCACGATGTCGGGGGCGTCCCGTGCGCGCTGCTCGTCGGCGCCGATGACGGTCGAAAGGTCCACCATCGTCCTGCTGTCGATCACGGCACGCGACGGGCGCAGCAGGTCACCCGTTTCGAACGGCGTCTGCTGCATCCAGTCCACGACGATGCGCGAGGCCGCGAGCAACGACGCGTCGTCGAGTTCGCGTTGATCGGGACGCGTCGCGCCGATACTCGCGACGAATGCACCCGGTCGTAGCCACTCGCCGCGTATGACCGGTTCGGATGCACGCGTTGCGACGACAACGATGTCGGCGGCGGCGCACGCTTCGGCATCGACCACCGATACGTTGAGACCGAACCGATGCCCGAGGCTGTCGGCAAGTGCATGCGCGGATACGGCATCGCGGCTGTGAATCATCACTGCGCGCAATCCGGCTCGTCCGGCCAAGGCCTCGGCATGAGCCCGCGCCTGCACGCCACTGCCGAACAGTCCGAGGCGTTGGCTCCCCGGACGCGCCAGATGTCGGGCCGCAAGCGCGGTGGTCGCAGCCGTGCGCACGCCCGTGATCGCATCGCCCTCGAGCATCGCGAGGAGCCCGCCATCGACGAGCGAAAACAGCGCGATGTAAAAGCGGAACTGGCCGTCGATCGTCGTGTACATCTTTATCGCCGCGACCTTGGCCAGGCCCAGCATTGCGCTCATTGCGCTGAACTTCACGTCGGACAAGCCGATGCGTGCGCGAGGCTGAACGGCCGCTGTGCCGTTCTGCAGGTCGAGATAGGCATCGCGAATGGCGTCCGATGCGAGGCGCACGTCGAGCACTGCCGCGATCTGGTCGTTGGTAAAGATCTTCATTGCTGCGGCTCCAGCATCATGCTTTCGACTGCGCCGCTGATCCAGCAGCCCGCGTCGGCGTTGTCGGGGTCTCGCATTTCGACCCGGATGCTGGACGGCTTGCCCATCGCGTACCCTTGATGCACGGTCATGCCCGACGCGCCGTGCGCGAGCAGGCCGTAGTGCAACGCACCGTAGAGGGTCGCGGCCGCGGCGATACCCGTCGCCGCATCTTCCGGATACCCGGACGAGCGCGGAAACTGGCGCGCGTGCACCTCGAGAGGTTGTGTACGCTCGACCGCAAACGGATAAAGGCCCGTCGATTCGAGCTGGTCACATAGCGCCTGCACCTTTTCGAAGGACGGCGTCAGTGCATGAAGTCGCTGCACCGAGCGAATCGGTATCAGCGTCTTGGTCCGGCTCGTCGTGGCGTTGACGATGCCGAGAGCATCCAGATCGTCAGCATCGATGCGCAGCACATCGCATATCGCGGCGTGCAGCCGCGCGTCTTCGATCGATTGCACGATGCCTTTGGGCTGGCTCACTTCAATGGATTGCGTGCTTTCGTCAAAGCGAGCGTCGACGATGCCGCTCAACGTCTCGAGCGTCGCGACGCGGGATGTCCAGCGGCCAAGCCGCCGCAGAAGCCACAATGCGCCGAGCGTCGCATGACCGCACATCTCCATCTCGTGCCGGGGGACGAAGAAGCGCAGACGATACGTACTGCCCGTATCACGCGGTGCGCACACGAATGCGCTTTCGTGACCGTAGCGCGCGGCGATCGCCATCATCTCGTCCGCCGACAGCGAATCCGCATCCAGTACGACGGGCGCGGGGTTGCCGCCGCCCTGCCCTGCGGGAAAGACGCGCACGAAATGCATGCCCCCGTGCGGGGGTAACCTGGATGTGGCATTGGGGGAATGAGGCAACAAGGACGGGACATTCTCGACCGACATGAACTGGCTCCAGCGTGTAAGTGACGCCAGCATGCCGAACGGGAACCAAAGTTTCGCCGCCTATTGGGCCACGACAAGCACACAACCGGGCCAATCGGGCGTCCGGCCCACCGCGCGGGAGTCCGCGCACACCCGTGTTTTCCCTGAGAACCGGGCTTGGCTGGCTGCGTGAGTGCCCGGCTACGTGCACGGAAGGTTGTACCGCTATACTGGGACATCCCATTGATACACCGGTCCACAAGGCCCGCTATGGCCAGTCGCTACCCACCGCATGGAGCGCCCAAGGGTAAATTCGTGAAGCACTATCCGACCGCCAATACCCACTTGTCCGAAAATCGCATTGCCGATGTTCGGCAGGTTTCGATCGGCGATTACCGCACGCAGCCCCACGAACATGACGAGTACATGTTCTTGCTGCCGCGCACCGGCCAACTGATCCTGAACGTCGAATCGAACGCCTCGCCCTTGCGCCTGGCGCCCAAGTCGTTTGTCGTGGTGCCGCCGCAGCGCCTGCACGCTACGCACGGCTATCGGAAGGAGCAGGAACACGTCGCCGTCTATGTGGCGAGTGATTTCGTCGCGTTCTGCGAGCGCAAGGCGCAAAGAAGCCTGTCGTGCGCGAAGATTGCCATCCGGTCCGCGCCGTTGGCGCTGCTCAACGCGGTGCGTCTCGCCACCGACACCGGTCAGCACGACGTCGGCGAACTCGCGGCCTATCGGCGGGAACTGACTAACAAGACGTTGGCGGCCACGTGCGTCGAAGCGGGACTGATCGCGGGCCATCTGCCGTTGACACCCATCGACGCGCGCCGTGAACTCGTGAAAGACATTCGGGGATTTCTCGACGCGACACTCGATCAATCGATGGGGCTCGATCGCATTGCCTACGAGTTCGGTCTGTCACGGCGCACGTTGACGCGCCTGTTTCGCGACGTCACTGGCGAATCCATCGTCGACTATCAATCGCGGCAGCGTGTGCATCACGCCACGCAGCTATTGCAATCACCCGGCATGACGGTCGTTATGGCGGCGGCAGCGGTCGGTCTCGATTCACCGTCCTATCTCGCCCGCCTGTTCCGGAAGCACGGATTGGCGCTACCGCGATCCTTCAAGGCGTAACCTCGAAGTGCACATGCCCGAAGCGCCGATGGCGACGCGGCATCCCCGGATCTTCTGAAGGCTGAAATGTGCCAGCCTCAGTACTCGGCTCGGGCGCGAGGAGGACGTATCGTCAGTCTAGAATTTGCCATCTATTTCCCTGACCTGCCTGATTTCTTCGGGCCATTTCAATCTTGGATAACGGCCCCGGTTGAATCCGAGTTTGAATTGGCAATCGTTCTGTCGTGGTAAGGTTCCCAATCTCGTTGGTGCGTTCATCCCGGCGCACGATTGGTACGCGCGGTTCTGGGGCGACGCGAACGGCTCTGAACGACCCGGAGCGGCCCTTCAGGCAGCCCGAAAGCGGTCGTTCTTGCCGCATTCGACGCCCGCGCTCATGCCCCTTGGAGTCTGAAAAAGAATGTCTCGGATTGACGATCCGTTTCCCATGGACAAACGCCGAAATTAGTGAGCAGCGCCTCATATAGTAAGCGCCTCGTCAAGTCGTATTCTGCGATGCGTATTGCACCATTGTCCCGGGTAAATATCTTCTGCCATTCCTCGCGTGGACAATCGTCTTCCTCGAAATATGTCGACGCTGAAAACCAGTGAACCTCGAATTCCTTCGGCGTTCCGCATTCGAATATCGGAGGCAATCCTCGGACCCCGGTCGTCTGAAGTCTTGAGCGAGTTCGTGCGCCACATTCGAAGAAGGTATAGCCATAGCTTCCGCCTGAGTCGTACTGACAAAAAGCAAGCAGAAGGTCTGGTGATCCGGTCACTGAGATAAGTTGCTGACCATCGATCGTTGGATCTGACAGTATGTGCCAAACAAGATCGTGACTGTAAACAAAGCAGACGTTGTCGAAGAATTGCACCATGACATCGCCTTGAGACCTAATGTCAAATTCACCACGGTCCGGCGCTTCTATTTGCGCGACGTCCTTATTGAACAGCTTGGAAACGAGTTCTGCTGCCGATTCAGTTTGGATTTCCGTACGAAATCCAATGCCTGCGAGTGCAATTCCCATTGTGTCGTCACTTCTTATTGTGAAAACCGGTAAGTCACATAGTCAATCTCGACGCCGATCATTGCCTGACAAACCCGAGTGCCCACGGTTCGCTTACAACGAAAGACTGCGGCATTGTCGACGATTTGTGGACCCATGTCGAATGTCCCAAACTGGCCGAAAGCCGACCTATCCTGCGTTCAAGACAGCTGGATCGATCTCACTATCTGTCAGCCCAAATCTCGCCATGCGAGCGCGATGATCTGGCGAACCGAGATATGAACGAAGTTGCTGATTAACCGCTTTTAAAAGATCCCCGTTCTCTCGGTTAAATGAAAACGCTCCCAGCGGAGGCGTCCGCTGTCTGCCGTTCATTTCCGGCTCGTGCGCAACGGCCTCGATCACCGAGTCGCCCATCCGGCTCGCAACAATTCGATTTCCCAAGGCCGTGCTCGCATATGCGTCAATCGCGCCAGAGAGAACGGCCACGATCGCGTCGGCTTGTTGCTCGAAGATGACGATTTGCTCCTGGCTTACACCTGACGCCGTCGCCGAATCATGCTGTACCTGTCCGGCAATGATGCCGAGGCGCGCATCGGGACATTCGGCGATTGAGGAATAGCTGCTGAGCGCTCTCGGGTTTCCTGGTCGAACCAGAAAGCCGTCCTCGATTCCCCACACCGGCACGCTGAACGCCACAGTATTGGTACGCTGCGGCGTCACAAAGAGAGGAACGTTCATGTCCCAACGACCTTCTTCAACGCCAGATAGCAATTCGCTGAACGTCGTCAGGCAATGCTCGATCCTGGTGACGCCGATCTGTCGCAGGATCGTCTCAGCGAGCTCGATATCTGCACCGGTAGCGGTGCCATCCGCTTCGGTCCAGCCGAACGGAGGTTCTTCGATGTACGCAATCGTTACCTTCATCGCTTCGTCTCGCAAACCGAAAACGGCCGCCAGACTTGGCGGCCGATTGTTGACGATTTTACTCCCATGCATAAATGTGTCTTCCCGGACTCGGCCAGCTGCGGTCCCGGCAGCCCGGGACCGTCTGAATCCGCCACCCGAATACGCCGTTGGTGGCACGCTCGCAAACGACTGCAATTGATCGGGAACCGGTAGCGACAGATCTAGTCCAGCACCAGCGGCAATGTATGCGGATTCATCGATCCGACGTCCTTGCCGTGTCATAACCTCATACGCTCAATACGACGGGCCGGCGTCGGGAAATCGGATACCCTCCCCGGCCATGCCGACCGTGAGGTAGATCACACGACCGTGATAGCGAGCTCCTCCGTATACGCATTCAACCGGTCACCAACCCGCACCTTGAGTACATCGATGAACCGTTTGATTTTTGCGTCGACGAACTGACGCGACGAATACACCGCATATACGTTGCGCTGAGCGGTGTGGAATTCAGGCAGGACGCGAACCAGCGATCCTTTACGCAAATCGTCGATTGCCGAGAAGGCGGCGATCAGCCCGATCCCCGCGCCCTCCTGCAGCACCGTGGACATCGCATCCATGTCGTTGACACTGAAGTGCGATCCCGTCGGACGATACGTCGCGTCGCCGGCCCTGCCTTGCAGATGCCACTCGTCCGGTGCGTAATCGACCGTGCTCAGGAGCACACATGTGTGATCGACGAGATCTTCCACACATTCGGGAGCCGGATATCGTGCCAGGTAATCGGGCGACGCCGCCAGAATGCAATGGCTGGCGCCGATCTTCTGGCTCACATACGCCGAGTCCGGCAGCGTGCGCGCGATCACGATCGCCACGTCGAGCTGCTCTTCGAGCAGATTCGGCATCCGCTGCGACAGCATGAGATCGACCGACACTTCCGGGTATGCGCTCCGATAGGCAAGCACGGCTTGCGAAACAAGTTGACGGCCTAATCCCGGCACCGCGTGCACGCGTAATACACCGCGCGGCTCCAGCAGCGCATCGCGGGCTTCCGCTTCTGCCCGTTCGATGTCCGAGAGGATCGCAACGCTGCGCTCGTAAAAACGTCGCCCCGCATCGGTGACCACGAGCCGTCGCGTCGAGCGCTGCAGCAACCGCGTGTTGAGATTGTCCTCGAGTACCGAGACCGCTCGGGAAATGTTGCCGACAGTCGTATCGAGGTGGTTTGCGACAGCCGTGAAACTGCCCATCTCGACCACTTTCGCAAACACCGACATGGTGTGAACCTTGTCCATTACGCACCCTGGCTTTGAATTTTTCGTCGAATCGCTGCGTTTCGGCCCGCGCGAGCCTGTGATCATAGGGCCCGCGCCTATATCGTGCAGTCAGCGCGGGACATCGTGTCGTTTTTGCGCATCCTTTCATTTTTCTTTCATGTCGGCGGGGATTTTCTCTCCAGAGACAAGATTCATTCTTTCCGGCCCCTCTAAGTTGCCGCCCGCTTCACGCCTAGACTTGGTCCCGAAGTCAGGCAGTCAGAACGCGGACGTTTCAAACCCGAACTCAGCCCGCCACGGCGGATCATCCAGACACGGCGTGGCGCAGGTTGCCCTATCCGGCTCGCGACGAACACGAATTGAATCGCAATCCTAATCATAAATGTACTACCATGGACATCACTTACGACGCACTTCATCTCTTCATCAATGGCGAATGGATCGGCGCGAGCGAACGGGAAACGGCTCCCGTGATCAACCCCGCTACGCAAGTTGAGATTGGCCGCGTGCCCCTCGCGACGGCAGCCGATCTGGATCATGCGTTGAAGGTTGCGGAACGAGCCTTCGAAGTCTGGCGCAACACCGGGCCGGCCGATCGAGCCCGCATTCTCAAGCGTGGTGCGGATCTGATCCGCGAACGCGCTGAGCACATCGCAACCGTCATGACACTCGAAGAGGGTAAGCCATTGGCAGAAAGTCGCGACGAAGTCCTGCGTGCCGCCGAATACTTCGAATGGTTCGCCGAAGAAGCACGTCGCATCGATGGCCGTGTGGTGCCATCCAATCGCCCCGGTGTGCAACAACTCGTGAAGAAGCAGGCAATCGGGCCCGTGGCTGCTTTCACGCCGTGGAACTTCCCCGCGATCACCCCAGCGCGCAAACTCTCCGCCGCACTCGCCGCAGGGTGCAGCATCATCATCAAACCCGGCGAGGAGAGTCCGGCCACCGCGCTCGCGCTGGCGCGTGCACTCGACGATGCCGGTTTGCCCAAGGGCGTGCTGCAGGTCGTATTCGGCGTGCCGGATCAAGTCTCGAAGCACCTGATCGCTTCCCGGGTGATCCGCAAGGTGACGTTCACTGGCTCGGTGCCGATCGGCCGTCTGCTGTCGGCACGCGCAGCCGAAGGCGTCAAACCGATCACGCTGGAACTCGGCGGCCACGGGCCCGTCCTCGTCTTCAATGATGCGGATGTCGAAAAGGCCGCGGTCGAAGGCGCAGCGAACCGCTTTCGCGGTACCGGCCAGATCTGCATCTCGTCCACGCGTTTTCTGATCCAGCGCGACGTCTATGACGAGTTTGTCGGGCACTTCGTCCGCGCGGCCAAGGCGCTCAAGGTCGGGAATGGCATGGACCCGGACACTCAGATCGGACCGCTGGCAAATCCACGCCAGCTCGCGAAGATGGAGGAACTCATCGCCGATGCCGTGGAACGTGGCGCAAAGATTCTCGCCGGTGGCAAGCGCATCGAGGGTGACGGTTACTTCTTCGAGCCTACCGTCCTCGCCGACGTTCCCGTGGACGCGCGTGTGATGCACGAAGAGCCGTTTGGCCCGATCGCGGTGCTGATGCGCTTCGATACTCTCACCGACGGACTTGCCGAAGCGAACCGGTTGCCATACGGGCTCTCCGCCTATGCGTTCACGAGCAATGCGCGTACGGCGATCGACGTAGCGGACGGTCTCGAAGCCGGCATGATCGGCATCAACCAGTACCGAATCGTTTCAACTGAACTGCCGTTTGGCGGCATGAAGGAAAGCGGTCACGGTTCGGAAGGTGGTGCCGAAGGCATCGAGTACTACCTCACGCACAAGTTCATCAGCCAGGCTTAAAGGAGTATCGCCATGTCTCAAGCAGATTTCGGCAGTCCGCGCGAAGCCGCGCGCGCCTTTACGCCGAGGCTCTCGGCATTCGTCGACGACACGTTGTATCCGTGCGTGTGGAGCGACCCGACGCTCTCGCTCCGCGACCGTAGCCTTGTAACCGTCGCCGCGTTGATTGCGGGGGGCCACCTCGACGAATTGCCGTCGCACCTCCGTCGTGCCGTGACGAACGGGGTAACGCATGAAGAGCTCGCTGCGGCAATCACGCACCTCGCATTCTATGCGGGGTTCCCCGCGGCCATCTCGGCATCGGCTGCGGCGCAGGCAACACTCGGCGCGCAAACGCAACCCGAAGATCACGCCACAAATCCATCTACGACGCAGGAAGGTTTGAAATGAAAGCCATCACATTCATGGAATTCGGCGAGGCCGAGGTCCTCCAACTCGCCGACGTTCCGGTGCCCGACGTTCGCCCGAACGATCTGCTGGTGCGCGTCCATGCCGCAGGCGTGAATCGCGCAGATCTTACACACCGGCGAGGAGGCTATGGCCGTCCGAACTTCGGCGACTCGACGATCATGGGGCTCGAAATCGCTGGCGAAGTGATCGAAACCGGAAGCGGCGTGCAGGGTTACAAGGTCGGTGATCGCGTGATGGGCGTGGTCGGCGGCGGGGCCTATGCAGAGCTCGCGCGCATCGACTGGCGAATGGCGATGCCCATTCCGGGCACGCTCGACTATGTCCACGCTGCTGCGATACCGGAAGTTTTCGTGACGGCGCATGAAGCGCTGTTACATCTTGGGCGCTTGCAGCGTGGCGATTCGGTGCTTATTCACGCTGCGGCGGGCGGGGTAGGCTCCGCTGCTGTCCAACTGGCTTACGCGACTGGTGCGACGATTTTCGCGACAGCCGAAGCTTCGAAGCTGGAACGCATCGTTCAGCTCGGTGCGGACCATGCGATCGACTACAAGACAGAGGATTTCGCAGAAGTCGTTGCCAGCAGGACGGACAAACGAGGCGTCGATATTGTTATCGACTTCGTGGGCGCGCCATATTTTTCTCGCAACGTCGCGTCCCTGTCAAACGGAGGCCGGCTGGTGCAGGTGGGCATCCTGGGCGGAGGCGGTGAAGTGAGCGTTGGTCTCGAACCTGTCCGCATTTTTGTGGGCGAGGCGGTTGAACAGCACGTTATCCGCGCGCCTGCATAAATCGGTCTCCGAACAGGATAGCAAACTGGTTCATCGCCGATTTCCAGTCGAAGGCGGACCGCACGGTCTTGGCCAGCACATTGCGCAGCGCCAGCCAGAGCAGCTTGATCGCCGCCTCGTCATTCGGGAAGTGGCCGCGCGTCTTGATG